>NZ_KN389984.1:41374-43312 GCF_000213295.2 Capnocytophaga sp. oral taxon 329 str. F0087 | reverse complement strand
ACTTCTTGATAAAAGGATAATCCTTTCCTGCTTTGCGCAAATAATAAGTATATTGGTCTATCTCGTTTTTCTTTATAAACACTTGTGCCTCAAGCATATCCTTAGGCCATACTAACACATTGCGCACCTTGCCTAGGCTAGAAGTAAAGTAATCCATAATACCTCCAAAATGAGGGGTACCATTTATTAGCACAACGTTCCATTCACTTCGTTCAGTAATATCATCTAAGGTAAGTCTTAGGTTGTAAATACCATTTTGGTAAGTAGTAGAGGGCACTTCAGCAGTAATTACCTTTTGTTTTTGGTCAAGCTGCTTGATAGTAAGGTTTATTTCGGCTTGTGTTTCTTTATTGATTAACACTGCTCTTACAAGGCTCTTATCAGAAGGTAGGTATCCTGTTTTGATGTGTACTACATCTACTCCTGCATTATCAGTTACCTTAAACTCTTTAATCGATATAGAGGTAGGTTTTTTAAATGCTACTGATACAACATACACTCTTTTATGATAACCATTTTTAGCCGTAACTGTATAGGTTACAGGGTTTGTAAAGTCTGTAGGCACTTCTAACGCTGGATTGATAGTCGCTCCTGCTGGAAATTCTGCACAATAAGGTTCTAAGTTCTTTATATTCGTACCCGTAGGCACTGTTATAACAGCCGTTATTATATCACTATCCGAACTATAAGTAGGAACATAGTTTGTATGAAAAGCTCCGTCTTCACTCTTCAAAGCCATAGGGCCTATCTCTGCCTTCGTATCTTTATAGTGACTAACAACTACCTTATACTGCCTCTTGCTGCCATCTTTTGCTGTAACCGTATAGGTAACGTGGTTTTGAAAGTTTATTGATGTTTGCAATGCCGGACTAATAGAGGCTCCCACAAAATCTATGAGCGGGGTAAGCTGTAGAGGGGCATCGTCAGGCAATATTGCCACTATGGTTTCGCTGTATACAGTAGCCGTATAGGCAGTGTTATCAGCAGCTACTACAGCAAAACTGAGTATTTCTTTACGCGATGCCTCACTATCTGTTTGGGTAGTGTCAGTTTGAGTGGTTGCCGTCTGGGTAGTGCTAGTTTGAGTAGTACTCGTTTGGGTAGTAGCGGTCTGCGTAGTGGCTGTAAGCGTGCCTGTTTGGGTAGTAGTTGTTTGGGTACTACCTCCTGTCTCTTCTTGCGGCTCATCTTTAGTACAAGCCCAAAACACAAATATTGCTGCTAATAAAAAAAGTAATCTGTTCATAATATTATTTTAGTATTTTCCTTATTATTCTAATTTTCTAACTGAAAAGACGACTATTTCAGTAGGACTTTTCTCTGTAACTATCCACACTGTTCTGTCCAAATCAACATCAATAGCGATAGGCGACACCGATTCTACAGGAAAATCCTTTATCAGGTTGCCCTTATCGTTATACAAATAGGCTTTTTGGGTAGAAAGGTCGTTTACGCTTACGTAGTTTGTTCCTCCTATTCTAAACAGACGCGGACGCTCGTATTTACCATTGAGCAGCTCTATTTTCTTAGTTCCAACAGTAAGTATATTACCCGATAGGGCATAGAGCAGGTACTTATTCCCGCCCCAATAGAAAGGGGCTTCAAGGTTCTTTTTCTCTTTTCTGATACCGCCCTTTTCATCTATAAATACGGCATAGCCCTCATTGGTGGTAAACATAAAAAGTCCGTTCCATACAGCAGGTGGGTTGTCAGAAAAAGTGTAGCGGTCGCGTACCGTGATGCGGTTCTCGCCATTGCGGTGCAGTATATTGAAAATACCGTTATCGGCGGCATAGATTAGATAATCGCGATCAGCAATCCGAAAGTGCTTAGGCGTGTAGAGGGGCTTGCCATTAGTGCGCTGAAAAAAGCCCTTTACCACTTGCCCTTTGCGGTCTAACAGGTGCAGTGTCTGATTTTCAGCAAACAGAAAACGAT
>NZ_KN389984.1:39074-40758 GCF_000213295.2 Capnocytophaga sp. oral taxon 329 str. F0087 | reverse complement strand
AAAACGATATTCCCGATCGGCATTATAGTCAAAGACCTCTAAAGGGGTAAGCTGTCCCTTGTACTTGTGTGGGAAAGGCTCTACCTCTTTGCCATTGCGGTCTAACACCCATACAGTTTTTTCAGTAGAAAAAGCCATTTGCAGAAAACCATTCTTAAAAAGGTCTACTTGATAAATAGGACTTTGTATTTTGCCGTCTAAGTGCTTTTTCCAGAGTAGCGAACCGTTATTGCCTATAAGGTAAAGGTCGTTATTAGCATCTTGTACCGCTATTTCCAGCTGTTTAGTGCGGTGGTTTAGCAGCAAAGTAGGTGGTATAACCATCTGGTCGTCAAGGGCAAAGCGAAAGCGCTCTCGCATCTCGTCAGTAAGATTGCCTTCTGGCTGATGCTCGCATACGAAGTTCAGCACGTAGTAATCGTTCTGAGGCGTCTGCTGAAACAGTGCCCAGCGGTAATGCTCAGCTATATAAGGGTACTGCAAACTAAAGGAAGATTGGTCATAAAGGTTAGCAATACGGCTGAGGGTAACGTTCGAGGCACTGTGCTGAGCCAATTGTTGGTAGGCTTTGTTATATGATAGGGTATTGCCGCGCTGCATATCATTCACTACCGAGATAAGAAGTTCGCGGGTCGGGGTAAAGATAAGGTTTCTCTGATATACCCCTACGTAACGAGGCGTAAAATCAGGGGCAAAAGCCTTAAAGAAAGAAAGCGGCAGCTCTGGGTTGAGGTCGTACATAGCGAAGTTGTACTGAAAATCTTCAGATAGTACAGGCAACTGCTGCAGTGCATCGTCTACATTATAGGCTGAAGCAACCGCAAAATACCCATCGAGTGTTTGGGCAAAAGCGATACCATTAACACTCGTAAGAAAAGGCGATTGTTGCGCCAAGCTATCAGGCAGACTGATAAGATCGGCATCGTCAAACGAATAGGCCGTGAGCTTAAGCACCCGCGCGGGCAAATGGTCTATAAGAGTGTTCTGATAGGGTTGCGTGCGCAGCATACAGTCAGAAGTGTTGTTTTCTTTGTCGATAAGACTGATACCGCTAAAGCGCACATTGTTTTCTTCTAAAAAAAGGTCAAAAGTCACCCAATTGTTATTGTTGGGCAGTACATCTGTGCCAAAGAAAGAGCGAAAATAGGTATTAGCCCCTTCCTGCGAAAGGAAAATGCTAGCAGCACACTCGTTATTGCTGAGTTTTTGCAAGGCTTCTAAATCTTGCTGACGAGTGGTAAGGGGTTTATCTTTGGGCTGCGCATAGCTACCCACTTTGTCTGTATCGCCTATAATGAGGTAATCGCCCTGTAGGGTGTAAAACCATTCCTTGCCAAATTGGGCTTGCTTCTGCACTTTGTCATTCGCTTTTTTCCAAATACTAAGGCTGTCATTAGTTATATGGGGCGTTACAGCAAAGAAATGATCATCAGCCGAAAAAGCCACCCACAGATTCTCATCAGTAGGAAGGGTATTGAGTATCTTCACCTCGTGCAAACGCAATGGGTGAGGGTTATGCTGCTTCCAAAATGAATTGTTAGCGATAACACTTAAGAAATTGTCTTTGTCATTGATGCGATAGATAACAGCCGTGTCTTCAGGAAAGGTGAAAGGAGTGACAACAGCTTTCTTTTCAGCTGAATCACAAGCTATTAGCGATAAGAAGAGCGATATGTATAACAGG
>NZ_KN389984.1:35116-38255 GCF_000213295.2 Capnocytophaga sp. oral taxon 329 str. F0087 | reverse complement strand
AGGAAGTACCTCAAGATGTATAAATGTTGATGATTAGGCAAAGAAAGCAGCTGATACTTTTTTCTAATAAAGTATCATCTGCTTTTTTGTTGTGACCGCAAGGGGATTCGAACCTCTATCGTCAGAACCGGAATCTGATATTCTATCCAGTTGAACTATGCAGCCAATTTTCTGTTATGCTTAAGCTAATAGCGATTTTACTATAGCCGAAATTACTTTCCCATCGGTTTTGCCCGCTAATTGCTTAGTAGCTACTCCCATTACTTTGCCCATATCTTTGGCAGAGGTGCCCCCTACTTCAGCTATAATAGCTTTCACGGCTTCTGTTACTTCTGCTTCCGACAGTTGTTTAGGCAAGAATTTTTCTATCACTGCCACTTGTGCCAATTCGGGTTCAGCCAAATCGTTTCTTCCTTGCTGTGCGTATAGGGCAGCACTATCTTTGCGTTGTTTTACTAATTTCTGAAGGAGTTTTAGTTCCTCTTCTTCTGCTAGTTCAGCAGCGGCTCCTGCTTCGGTTTTAGCCAGCAGTATAGCCGATTTAATAGCTCTTAATGATTCTAATGCAATGGTATCTTTAGCTTTCATTGCTTCTTTCAGAGCGTCCATTACCTTAGTTTGTAAACTCATAATTCATTTAATATTATAAGGGCAAAGTTACGCCAATATTTTTAACTGCACAATATTTTGCCCACATTTTTTTATTTCCACTGTAGCGATTCCATTATTTTGCGAATATCCTTTTCTATATAAGCACTAGCCGGCTGTATAGAATCGTAGTTCGGCACTGCCTTAAAGTAGATAGAACCCGAAATAAAGTGTCGCAGACTGTCAGTTGCATAAAACTGCGATTGCGAAGCGGCATTGCCATACACTTGGTAAAACATACCGTACACGTGGGTACTATCATTAGCAAAAACGGTAGAAGCTATATTATCAGCTTTAATGGTGTGCTCGTAGGTAAACTTTTGGGCATCTTTCAGCAGTTTTTTCAGGTTGCCTTCTACGGGCTTATAGGTCAGGTAGATAGTAGCGTGCATCGCGGGGTACTCTATGTTTATATCGCAATCGTGTGCCTGATATTTCACTTCCGACAGGCTGTTAGCCTGAAAGCTAAACGGACAGTTAGGCAGTTGGGTAACAGGTGCATAAACGGCAGGCGTATAGTCTAACCGCAACCCTCCTTTAGGTTTGGGCAGGGTATCGCCCCCACAACTGCTAAGCAGCGAGCCTATAACAAACAAGAGTGTATATAAAGATATTTTCATCAGCAAAAGGTGTATAGCTAATATGTGAAAAGAAAACCTCAGCAGTATAAGGGCTAAGGTTTTCTCGGTGTAATTTCAGAATAATATTTTTAGCGACTACAAAAAAGATTATTTAGCGTCTTTGTCAGCTGGGTTTTCTCCTCCTTTTTTGCAGCAAGATTTCTTACCGTCTTTTTTGCAGCAAGATTTTTTGTCGGCATTCTTGTCGCAACATTTTTTATCTTCTTTAGCGTCTTTTTTGCAGCAAGACTTTTTACCGTCTTTTTTACATTCTTTTTTGTCGCCGTCTTGGTCAGCTTTTTCTACCTTAGCATTAGCGTTACCGTCTTGGTCAAGTACTACGCTTTGGTTCATATCAACTGCTTTAACAGTAGCAGCAGTAGCGTTGGTGCTGAAAGCAAACATAGCGAATGCTACAGCCATTAGTTTCAATGTGTTCTTCATACGATATTTATTTAAATTATTTATTAATTTACAATTAGTTATTTTTCCTTATTTGATGACCGCACAAGCTATTGAGGCTACACTTATTTTCACCTCTGGTATGCTGCTTAAGGCGGTGTAACAGCGCTCAAGGGTAGACCCTGTAGTAATTACATCATCTACTAACAGCAGGTGCTTGCCTATCCATCGTTCAGGATTGCGGAGGGCGAAAATATAGTCATTTTCGTTAAACCGCTTCCATACAAACTTCCGCGTTTGGGTACCGACGGCATCGGTTTTTATTAGCAAATCATCTGTATAGGCTATCTGCATAGTGCGAGCTAAACTCTGCCCAAAACGCGCTACTTGATTATAACCTCGCCGACGCAATTTGCGTGGGTGCAGCGGCACTGGTAGCACCACTTCTGCTGAAGAAAAGGGAGCGGCAGTTGCTATATAGCTACCGAGCCACTTGCCAAGCCATTCACCTATTTCTTGCTTACCTTTGTACTTCAAATAGTGTATCAAATCTTGTGCCACATTGCGTTTTCCAAAGAAAAATAATGAGGTAGCTCCTTCTATAGGGCAACGATGCCTCAACGTTTGCCATAAGGGGTTGTTAGGCGATAAATGAAAAGAAGTCTCTTCTAAATGCGCTGTGCAATTAAGGCATAGGTACGACTGATGCGCCAACAGCGGCACCCCACAATGCAAACAGTAGCGAGGCTGCAATACCGAACGTATATCATCAAAAAGCAAAGCAAAGAGGGGTTAAGGTTAATAATGGCATTTGGCACACTCGGTGCTGACTTTCTGCGTGCGATGACACTCTATGCACCACCCCATAGTGAGGGGAGCGTGCTGTCGCATAACCTCCATTTTAGGCACCTCACCGTGACATTGTTGGCAGTCTAACCCTGCCACTTTTACGTGTTGTGAGTGATTGAAATACGTAAAATCGGGCAGCTTATGTATGCGCACCCATTGTACTCCCTGCGGCTTGCCAGTGTACTTAAACTGTTGTTCGTCCCAGCCTGCAGCAGCGTATAGTTTCTTTATTTCAGCAGTGTAGAAGGCTTTGGTATAACCTTGCGCAAGGTCTTCTTCGCCCTCATACTCGCTTATCGTTTTATGGCAACCCATACACACATTCAGCGAGGGAACGGCAGCCATAGCCGACGAGCGAGCCCCCGAATGGCAGTATTGGCAATCTATCTGATTGTCGCCCGCGTGTATCTTATGCGAAAAGTGTATCGGCTGCACAGGCTCATACCCCTCATTCACCCCTATTTGCATCAGATAGGCGAACAAGGCATAACAGCCTCCTAAAAAAGCCAATACCACTGTTATTATTATCAAACTCTTTTTCAATTTACTCGTCTTTCGTCTTTTGTATTTCGTCTTTAAGCAACACTTGTTTCACTATCTGCCATCGTTCTTCTTCTGTC
>NZ_KN389984.1:19210-34822 GCF_000213295.2 Capnocytophaga sp. oral taxon 329 str. F0087 | reverse complement strand
TGTAGCAAAGGCAGGCATAGCATTACGCCCATAGTAAAGCACGTGGTAAATACTCCCTTCGGTAAAATCGCGACCTGCAAACTGAGGCACGCCAAACACCTTACCACGCTGCACTAATACGCCTTTGCCATCACCTTGCTCACCGTGGCAAAGTGCGCAATACACATTATAGAGCGCTCGCCCTCGTGCGGCATCTACAGTTAGCGAGGCATCAGCGCGTAGGCTTGCCTTAGCCTGCTCGTAGCCCTCAAGGGTATTGGGGTACGAATAGGGCAGACTACCGCGCTTCACAGTGTGTTCTGGCGGAGTGAGTGGGGGCGTAGCATAGGTTTTATAGGCAGCACTTTCGTACATATCAGGGGCAAACTCACGATTAGGCTTTTGCTTATCCCTACACGCCAAAAGCAACAGCCCTAAAAATACAAGCCCTATATATTTGGTTATACACTTCATTTTTCGTTTTTATCTTCTTGTGGGGCTGACTCATACGCTATCACAAACGTATCATCAGTAGTCTCTGGCTTAGGATTCTCTGCCTTTTTAGTCGGGTACAGACGACTGCGGAATAGAAAACTCAACACCAATAGGTGAGCCGCAAAATAGACCGTCAGCTCAAAAATAACAGGCACAAAGGCGGGCAGTCCTTGCCATAAAGTAGCGTTAGGCTTACCGCCAAAGTTTTGCGGCCAGTCAGCTATCATAGTGTAATAGACCAGCCAAGCCCCAAAAAGGAAACCCAGCAGTCCGTATACAAAAGTGGCTTTGCCCAAGCGCGAGGGTTTATGCCCTAACGCTTCACTAAGCCCGTGTACTGCAAAAGGGGTATACACTTCTTTAATAGCGACGCCTTGCGCGCGTAGTGCCTTCACCTCAGCCACAAGCTCTTCGCCTGTGCGAGTCCCCTCTGGCTGCTTGCTGTCTAATATTACGTTTTGCTTAATCTCTGCTTGAGCAATCATCGGGAAAGTGCGAGCGTAGAGCAAAAAGAGCACTAAGAAAAAGCCTATCGTACCTACAAACACCCCAATATCTACATAGGTAGGCGAAAACATCGTCCAAGAGGAGGGTAAGTAATCGCGGTGCAAAGAGGTAACGATAATCACAAAACGCTCAAACCACATCCCCACACATATCACTATGCTAACAAAAACAGTAAAGGCAATACTATGCCTAAGTCGTTTCACCCATAATAGCTGAGGCAGTAACACATTGCAAATAAGCATTAGCACAAATGCCCACGCATAAGGCCCTGTTGCGCGATTCAAAAATACAAACTGTTCAGTCGCATTGTCTGACCTCCAAGCGGTATACATCTCGGTTAGGTAAGCCACCGCTACAAGGCTACCTGCTATAAGCATTACGGTATTCATTAGGGCTATATGCTGGCGGGTAATATACGCCTGCAAATGGCATACCTTGCGCAAGATAATCAGCAGCAAACTCACCATCGCAAAACCCGAAAAAATAGCTCCTGCTACAAAGTAAGGCGGAAAGATAGTAGCGTGCCAACCGGGTACTACCGAGGTAGCAAAGTCAAACGAAACGATGGTATGCACCGATAGCACCAAAGGCGTAGCAATGCCCGCTAAAAGCAGGGTGGTTTGCTCAAAACGCTGCCAGTCTTTAGCGCGCCCACTCCAGCCAAAGCTGAGCAAGCTGTATATTTTCTTCTGAAAAGGTTTGATAGCGCGGTCGCGTAGCATTGCAAAGTCAGGGAGCAAGCCTACCCACCAGAAAACTAACGACACCGAAAAGTAGGTAGCTATCGCAAACACGTCCCACAGCAGAGGTGAGTTGAAATTATCCCACAGCGAACCGTATTGGTTAGGAATAGGCAGCGTAAAATGTAATAGCCACGGTCTGCCCATATGCAGTATCGGGAAGATACCCGCTTGTATAACAGCAAAAATGGTCATCGCTTCGGCAGAGCGATTGATAGCTACGCGCCACTGCTGGCGGAAGAGTAGCAGTATAGCCGAGATAAAAGTCCCCGCGTGCCCGATGCCTATCCACCACACAAAGTTAGTGATGTCCCACGCCCAGCCTACTGTCTTGTTGAGCCCCCATACACCTATACCCTCTCTTACGGTTAGCCACATACACCAAAAACCCCAGAGGGCGGCGACTGAGGCAAGAGCAAAAGCGAGCCACCATTGCCCATTAGCGCGCCCCTCTATAGGGCGTGCTACCTCACTGCTGATAGTATGATAAGGGTTATGCTTCGTCATTAGTGTTATCAGTATTTCTTATTTTGGTTTGATATATTACATTGGGTTGCGTGCCGAGCTGCTCTAATAAGTGATACATACGGTCACTGGCAGTCAGGGGTACAATAGGGTCTTCAGGGTTATTAGCATCGCCAAAACGGATAGCCCCTGTAGTACACGCCGCTGCACAAGCCGTTGCTCTGCTAAAAGCATCTGCTGCCACAGGGTGCCCCTCGCGTTTGGCACGGAGTATTACCTCTTGAGTGCGCTGAATGCAGAGCGAGCACTTCTCCATCACCCCACGTGTGCGCACCGTCACATCGGGGTTGAGCAGCATCCGCCCTACTTCGCTGTTCATATTATAGTTGAAAGCAGGATTCTGACTGTAGTCAAACCAATTGAAGCGGCGCACCTTATACGGACAGTTATTAGCACAATAGCGCGTACCTACACAGCGGTTGTATGCCATTTGGTTCTGCCCTTGCGCTCCGTGCACAGTAGCTCCTACAGGACAAACCGTCTCGCAAGGGGCTTTTTCGCAATGCTGACACATCACAGGCTGAAAACCTACCTTATTTTCTTCAGAGTAATAACGGTCTATACGCAGCCAATGCATATCGCGCGAACGGCTTACCTCTTCTTTGCCTACTACTGGCACATTGTTCTCGGCGTGGCAGGCTATTACGCAGGCGGCACAACCTATACAGGCATTGAGGTCAATAGAGAGTTTAAAACGATGCCCTTCTTTTTTAACAGAGGGTGAAGATAAGGGCACTACCGGTGGCAATGCCTGATATTGCGCCAAGGTGAGCTCTTTCAGCACATTGTCGCGCCCCTCTAAGCTATTTTGCAACTGCATACAGGCAAACGTATGCTCACCTCCTACCTTTTCGATAGTAACATCTTGCGTTTGGTTACCTTTTTCGTATAGTCTGTATAGCACGAAAGCATTCACGCCCACCTGCATTTCGGGGGGTAGCCCTGCTTGACGTCCATAGCCTAAAGCCAGCCCTACACTACCCTGCGCCTGCCCTTCCATTAGGTATACAGGCACTACCACACTCACCCCGTCGGCAGTTACTTTGGCAGTATGACCGCATAGGGCTCCGTTGGCAGTATGCCAATTCTCGATACCGAGGCGTTTAGCATCAGCAGGGTGCATCGTCAGGTAGTTATCCCACGTAGCGCGACTGATAGGGTCGGGCAATTCTTGTAGCCAAGGGTTATTGGCTTGCTGTCCATCACCTAAAGCGGTTGAGGGGTAGAGCGTTAGCTGAAAATCTGTAGTAGCAGTAGCCGAAGCAAGCGCACGATAAGCAAGGTCTTGACAACTCATCTTAGTCAGTATTGGCGGAACAGGAGTGAATACCTCGTCTTCTCTTACAAAAGTACCGTTTTGTAGTGCTACTTCCCAAGGAGTATTGCCCAAAATATGCTCTTGCCAATAGGCTCTGATATAATCGTAATAAGTATGAGGGCGCCCCAGCCATTGCAAAAAGCAATCTTGCCACTGACGCGTATTGAAGAGCGGACGGATACAAGGCTGCATCAGTCCGTAATGTCCGTATTTAAACTGTACATCGCCCCAAGCCTCTAAGTAATGCGGTTGGGGGGCTATATAGGTAGTTTTTAGGGCTGTTTCGTCTGCCCTAAGCGCAAACGATACCGAAAAAGGCACTTTAGCCAGTCCCTCGGCAAAACCATCAGCTTTAGCCAAACTGTACAGCGGATTCAGATTATTAATGAAGAGTACCCCTACTTTGCCCTCTTGCATATCCGCTATAAGGTTGCGTAGCATAGCACTCTTTCCTTGACGAGTTAGGCGAGGCGTACGCAACACAAAGGCGGCACTCTGCAACTGCTCATTGAGTTCAAAAGCCAAGAGCGGTACGTGCATCAGGTCGATACCGGTAACGATAAGAGCCTCACTGCCTGCTTGTTGCACTTCTTTAGCAAGAGCGATGATACGCTCGATAAGGGCAGGCGGCAGCGTCTTGTCATTTAAAAGATAACCCTTGCAGAGGTTGTAAAACTGTGCAAAAGCCCGCTGCAATAGGGCAGGCGGCAAAGCGATGCGCTCATCGGCATTAGCGCCTGTTAGGCTGAGGTTACTCTCTAATTGTATATGGCGCGACATCCCCCCTGTTTTTGTAGGGATACGCCCTTGGGCATAGCTATCGGCATAGCCCCCTCCGTTCCAGTCGCCCAAAAAATCAGCAGCAAACGAAACGATGAGCTTAGCCTTGCTGAAATCGTAATCGGGCATAGCTCGCCGTCCGTACTGATGCTCAAAGGCAAAAAGAGTCGCATCTTCCGATATGGTGTCGTATTCTATAAGCTGAAAAGTAGGATATTCAGCTTTAAGTTCATCGATAAGCGCATAGGCTGACGGACTTGCTAAAGTCTGCGAAAGAAGCACTATCTGTTTCCCTTCTGCTTTGGCTTTAGCTAAAGCCGCGCGGGTATCGCGGTCTAATAGTTCCCATTTACCCACCTTTTCTTGGGGTATTTCTCTATTACTGTCATACAAGCTGAGCAGCGATGCCAATATGCGGGCATTTACCGCCTTACCGCAACGAGCATCAGGATTAGGCTCTATAAGGATAGGTCGTCCCTCGAGGGTTTTGACCAATACGCTAGCAAAGTCGAACCCATCGGCTATACAAGTGGCGTAATAATTAGCTTGGCTGGGCACAATCTCCTCAGGCTGCACAAGGTAAGGTATAGATTTATGCACGGGACCTTCGCAAGCCGCCAACGCCGCTGCTGCCGTGCTAAAACCTATATATTTAAGAAAGTCACGCCTTGAAGTCATTGTATATTATTAAAGTTTTGGCAAAGGTAAGAATAATTAACTAATTAGCCAATTTGCCAATTAGAAAATTTCACAAAAGCTAAAAGGCTATATTTTATAGCGGGTCACTATATTCCGATGCAAAAATACATCTTTTTTTATTCTTCTAACCCTCATAATCAATATGATATTCTTCATAATTGAAATCCACTAAGTCGATACCTTGTGGAGTCATCTTAAAAGCGGGGATACGTTCTATAGGCGACACGAAAATATCCTTCCCACTAAACTGCCAGAGAATTTTGCCCTGCTTGTTAAGGCGTGAAATCTCCACCTCGCTGTGGGTAATATAATCATCTTGATAGGGGGCTATCTCAAAGCAAGTAGCCATATCCACCTGCGTATGCCAAAGGAGTTCTAATGTAGGCAAGAGGACACAAAATACCTCATTGCCACAAGCTATGAGCAACCTATCGCCGTCTAACAGCACACTTTTCTCCCACAGACTGCTCACGCTACCTCCTCCCGTGAGGACTACGTTTTTTATCTCCTCTTCTGCCTCATAGAGATAAACTGCTACCTGTGGTGGGTGTACTTCCTTTTCTCTTATCTCTATTTGATAAGGATTTTTATAAAGCCAAAGGGTGTTTTTCATAATTTCGATTTTCTTTTATATCAAATAAATAGTATAAAACTCAAACTTACTGCTATATTAATTATAAAATTTAGTAGTGGGGCGTGTTCTAAAAGAGTTTTATCTAATAAGAATTCGGCTCCATCTTGCTGCTTAAAAGGTTCGGTAACTACAAACTCATAGAGCGTAAATAACAGCGATCCTAAACTCAGCACAAACAATACATTTTCATAGAGTTTATTTCTATACCTGAGCAAGAAAAGAATATTAAAAACTAAAAGGAAAAACGCAAAAAATAGAGGTACAGGATACCATTCTATAAGATCTAACTCCCAATAGGGAATTATTGGTCGCACACATCGGAATAAAAAGATTCCTACAGCTATATTATAGACCATTATACCCAATGCTAATAAGATTTCAAGTAGAGAAGGAATAGATTTATCCTCTACTTTTTTTGCCACGAAAGCAATTAAGAGAAATACTAACAAAGGAATTATAAGTTTCCCTGCCAGTTCCAATTCTGAAGATATAGAAGGATATAAGTTCATAATAACTTCTTTTTAAGGTTTTATAATTGCTCTTTAATAGTGTTAATAGTGTATAGTGTGTCTATCAACTCCTCTACTTTACAGCTCCCATATAACTTCTAATTTTACAAAATCAAGCATCTTAACATAAGTGGCAAAGGTAAGAATAATTAACTAATTAGCCAATTTGCCAATTAGAAAATTCCATAAAAAACTAAAAGACTATTTTTCATACTATTTTATTCTAACAAAATTACCAACCTTTTTTCTCAATCTTAAACTCACAATTATTAATAGTAACAATCGCACAGCGTAATTTAAAAGGTGTAGCACGATCATATATAGGAGGGATTATTTCCTTACCTTTTTTATTCAGGTAGCCATATTTATAATTCTTTTTGAAGAGAATAAGTCCTTCACTTAGTTTATCAATATAATCATACTGAAAAGGAACTACATTGTTCTTACTCTCATTAATCATACCATATTTGCCATTGCGCTTAACTGTTGCGAGTCCATCTACAAAAATCCCCACATCTTCATAATTTACATCAATAAGCAGTTTTCCTTCTTTGTCAAACAAACCATATCGACTATTCTTTCTCACCTTAAAAAATTTTCTATCAATACGTTTGATTTCATCATATTCGAGAGGGATAATTTCTTTACCTTTAAAATCTACCACCGCACACTTATTGTTTTTCTTAACGATAGCTACCCCTTCATTAAATGATTCTATATAATTATAGTTACTATACCAATTATTTTGTCCTTGAACCTCACAAACAAAACAATACAAAAATATCCATAAATAGTTCCATTTCATAATACAATTATTTTTAAAAATTAAGGTCGATTGAGTAAGGCAATACCTTGTTTTTCTATACTTTTACCACTCGCGGTATTCATCGGTGATATCTACATTATCTACTAATTCCAATCCCGTTTTGCGTATGAGTGTATTGAGCCACTCGCAAAGTTCCTCGCGCTCCATTGTTTCTATAAGTCCGTATTTATCATTGATATTATTGATTTTCTTTACTAATTTACCCATAGAGTTATAAACAGTAGTCGCATTTTTCTTTTGTATTGCTTCACAAAGCGTTTGCACATATTCCGTAAGGGCTGTTTCTACAGCGGTAATACTTTCTTCTGAAAACATATCATCACCCTGAGCCATACGCTTGCGCCACTGAGTGATAGGTGTTTCGGAAAGGAAGGCTTGTATTTCGGAAATGCGATTAGGGTCTATATTCTTGTTTTGTGATTTGAGGAGAGCTTTTAGGCGGATGCGTTCCTTTTCATATAGCTCTAATTTGAATAGCGTTAGCCAGCGCAATTGTTCCTTAGAGTCCAAAGCTAATAATAAGCGAAATTCATCAAAGAAAGGCTCGTAAAAAGAACCTCCATCATTAGCTATTCTTTTACCAGTGAGTTTCTTGCCTATCTTCTGTTCGATAGTCTTTTTATCATCACCAATGTTTAAACCAAAAGGCAATGCTATTTCAGGAATTTTGCCATTGGGGGTTGCTAGTGGATAAATGGTGATTTCGTGCAAAATGAGTTGGTCTTTTTCCTTGTTATAATTGCCAATAGGCTCTCCATAAGCGGGAGCATACCTCACATAACCCGTAAATAGGCAGCGAATGGTATTTTCTTCATTATTAACTCGTACCCAAAATAAGTTGCCATAAGCATCATATTCAGGATTAGGTTTTTGTGGCAAATGATATTGCGCAAGAAAATCTTTTATTTCCGGAGAATGGATAGGTCGCCCTAATAAATCTTGGATTTCCATAGTCGTTTAGTTTTTCAGATGCTACTGGTGTCCTTTGGCACCAAATATTTCTAAGTTTTTATCGGCAGCTTTATAGAGAAACTAACAATCTAAAAGCCTCTTTTACAAAATCAAGCATCTTAACATAAGTGGCAAAAATAAGAATAATTTACCAATTAGCAAATTTGCTAATTCTCTAATTTACGCTAATTCCCCAGAAAAATCTACTACAGCCATCTCCCCTTTACCTCAGATATAGGAAGGATATACTTACAGCGAAGGATAGGCGAAAGATTACCGAAGTATAAACAACTAATTATGGTTCAAAAACCAGAAAAACATCCTACCCCCACTAACACCTAAAATCTAAAACCTAACACCTAATTTTGCTAATTCCCAAATTATTTATACCTTTGTACTCTAAACTCATTTCACCCTGAAAAATTCACAAAAATATATGGCAAAAACAGAAGATTTATTTAAAAAAGTAATTGCACACGCCAAAGAATATGGCTTTATATTCCCTTCAAGCGAAATCTATGACGGTCTGAGCGCCGTGTACGACTACGGACAAAACGGAGTTGAACTCAAGAAAAACATTCGCGAATACTGGTGGAAAGCAATGGTACAAATGAACGAAAATATAGTGGGTATCGATGCCGCTATCTTTATGCACCCTACCACTTGGAAGGCTTCTGGACACGTAGATGCTTTCAACGACCCACTTATCGACAATAAAGACTCTAAAAAACGCTACCGTGCCGATGTGCTCGTCGAAGATTACGTAGCTAAATTAGACGATAAGATTGAAAAAGAAATTGCAAAAGCTCAAAAACGCTTCGGTGAGGCTTTCGACCGCGAGCAGTTCGTCTCTACCAACCCAAAAGTGCTTGAATACAAACAACGCGGGGAGGAAATACTACACCGCTTAGGCAAATCACTCGAAAATGAAGACCTTGCCGATGTAAAAGCCCTTATCGAAGAACTCGAAATAGCCGACCCCGAAACAGGTTCGCGCAACTGGACAGATGTTAAGCAGTTCAACCTAATGTTCGGCACTAAAATAGGCGCCTCTGCCGATGCTACTATGGACTTATACCTACGCCCCGAAACCGCTCAAGGTATTTTCGTAAACTTCCTCAACGTACAAAAGTCAGGACGTATGAAGATTCCTTTTGGTATCGCACAAACCGGAAAGGCTTTCCGCAACGAGATAGTAGCTCGTCAGTTCATTTTCCGTATGCGCGAGTTCGAGCAAATGGAAATGCAGTTCTTCATCAAACCAGGCACACAACAACAGTGGTATGAATATTGGAAAGAAACCCGCCTCAAATGGCACTTATCGCTTGGTATGGGCGAGGAAAACTACCGCTATCACCCACACGAAAAGTTAGCGCACTACGCCGATGCTGCTTGCGATATAGAGTTCCGTTTCCCATTCGGTTTCAAAGAGTTAGAGGGTATCCACTCTCGTACCAACTTCGACCTTGGCAACCACGAGAAATACTCAGGCAAGAAAATGCAATACTTCGACCCTGAAGACAATCAAAGTTTTACCCCTTACGTGCTCGAAACCTCTATCGGTTTAGACCGTATGTTCTTGGCGGTACTCTCTAATTCGCTACAAGAAGAGACCCTTGAAGGGGGCGACACCCGCACCGTATTGCGTTTGCCTTTTGTATTAGCACCTACCAAAGTAGCTGTATTGCCACTGCTGAAGAAAGACGGTCTGCCAGAAGTAGCCGAACAGATAGTAAACGAGCTAAAATACGATTTCAACGTAGCTTACGACGAAAAAGATGCGGTAGGAAGACGTTATCGCCGTCAAGATGCGGTAGGTACGCCTTTCTGCGTAACGGTCGACCATCAGACCTTAGAAGACAATACCGTTACCTTGCGCCACCGCGACACTATGGAGCAAGTGCGCATCGCAATACCTGAACTCCGCGCCGCTATCGCCAAAGAGGTTGATATGCGCAACTGGTTACACAAATTAGATAAAAAATGATAGAAAATCCAACGATAAAGCGTCCTATCCCTATTGATGAAGAGGTGAAATGGGACAAGCGCGCCACCCTGATGAGCCGTACTAACAAGCACGGACATATTATGGCGAGCAACGCTGCTTTTCAAGAAGTATCGGGCTATACTGAGGCTGAACTGTACGATCAGCCTCACAGCCTCATACGCCACCCCGATATGCCCAAGGTGGTATTTAAAATACTGTGGGAGAACCTAAAAGGGAAGAACAACTTTCACGCTATCATCAAGAACCTATCGAAGAGCGGCAGGTATTATTGGGTGATTACCAATTTTGAGATTATCAGAAATGAGAAAGACGAAATCACCCACTATGTATCGTACCGCAAGGCATTGCCCAAGCATCTGATTAACGAGCATATCGCACCTCTCTACGAGCGACTCCTCAAGATTGAGAAAGCCAATGGTATGGAGGTAAGCGAGCGCTACTTCAACGGTTTTTTAGAAGACCGCAAGACCACTTACGATGCTTTCATCAGAACGCTAATGAAAGAAAATGCCGAAGAAATACGTTCATTTTACAACAACGAAGACACCGATAGTTTTCTGAATGATTTAATTCGATAGAATGTGTTATAACTTTTAAATCTTTTAAAACTAACAAATTATAAATCGTCAGTCACGACTGGCGATTTAATTTTGCAAAAAAACTACAAATGAAATACCTTTTACTCTTTCTGCTCCTCTGTACCCTCTCTGCTGTTACAGCACAAGAAAAAGACTCTATTCCACAATCACTATCAGATAGTATTACAAATGCGTTACAAGGCAGACACCCCTCTGAAGTAGATTTATTGAGCAGGCAATACAAAATTGATGATAACCTAACCTATATATACCAAAAGCCGCGTTTTGTTGACCTTTTTAACAAGATACCACGCAATATAGGTAAATCGGCAGTGGAGATGGTCTCTAAGCCTAATTATCCTTACGGATTGGCAGCTATTGGGGCTACTATAGCTATCATTCCTGCTGACCCTTGGCTTATAAGAGAAAGTAGAAGTTTTGGCGAAAGTTTAGGACTAAATGAAGCCCATACTTATAAAAAGTTGGGCTTTCTGAAGATTGTACCTGCTGATGTCAATTCGGCTTTGTATTTCATCGGCAATGGTACTACTTTTATCATTATCAGTGGGGGAATGGCTACCTACGGACTCATCACAGGCGATTATCGCGCTAAGAGTACCGCTATGCAAGTATTGGAGAGTATTGTAGTATCAGGAGCATTTGTACAACCTTTTAAACGACTCACAGGGCGTGAGAGTCCGTTTATAACAGTAAATGAGGGTCGTTGGCACAGCTATTGGACGTTTGCCCCCAGCTTTAAAGCCTATCAGCAAGACACTCCTCACTACGATGCGATGTTCTCGGGACATCTTACTACTGCTATGTCGGCTATTACCGTTATTGCCGAAAACTATCCTGACTATAAATGGATAAAGCCCGTAGGCTATAGTGCCTTAGGGCTTATGTGTTTTGAGATGATGCAAAGCAAAGTACATTGGGCTTCGGATTACCCTGTAGCCCTTTTTGTAGGCTATATTACCGGTAAGACGATTGCTAACAGACGTATTACTAAGCGTTATACCGAAGAGGGCAATGCCTTAGTAAAACCAAAATACCAATGGCAATTTAGCAGTTCGTATACCTTAGAAGGCTATCAATTAGTAGGTGCAAGACTTAGTTTTTAATAACTGTTACTTTTAGCTGCGCATCCTGATCGCTTATAACATCAGTGATAGTACAGGTGAAAGTGCCTTCTTTGAGTCCTTTTACGGCTATGCGGGTAACGTTATTAGCATCTTGGTCGGGCGTACCTACTATGGCTATCGCCTCGCTATCTTTAGTCTGCCGTATTTGGTAGCGCTTGCTACCGTATATCGAAAAGACTTGTATTTCATCTACCTTTACGGTTACCTCTGTCTTCTCTAATCGGAGAGGGGTAAAAGCTATTTTCCTATTAATATAACGCCTATAAGGAGCCCAATCAGCTTTCTCTACCCGATAGGCATTGGTGGCCTCGCGAGGTACTATAATATCAACAAGAGTTTCAAAAGGGAAAGGTGCGCCCTTGCGTTGCAGTGCAGCCTCTCCTTTAGGAAAAGAAAGGCGGGGCGGCTCGGTACCATTAAGAGTAACCGTCTGAAGCCCTGTCTGCATAAAAGCCCCTGTACTAATATGCGAAATAGTTTTAGGCAGGGTGATACTCTTTAGTTGGGGATTGCCTGCAAAAGCCTGCTCTTTGATTTCAAAAAGTTCCTTAGGCAACTTTACTTCTGTAAGTCCTGCATCGGCAAAAGCAAACTTCTCTATCTCTTTGACCGAATCGGGGATATCTATACGGGTAAGGCGCTTACAACCCTCAAAAGTGCTTAGAGCAATTGTTCTAAAATTAGCATTTTTAGACAAGGTAACTGTAGTAAGCGAAGTACAGCCCTCGAAAGCCTTTTCGTCTATCTTCTCTACTGTATTAGGCAAGGTAATGCTCACTATAGGCGTACCTTTAAATGCCTCTTTACCTACAATCGTAATTCGTTTGAGGACAGGGTGCATACTGAGGTCGAGGGTGGTGGTAGTTGTATCGAGCCACTTTAGTAGGGTTTCTTTATCATCGCTGAGCTTATAGGCAGTTGCTACAATAGGTTTCTCTTCCTTTTTCTTAGGCTCTTCTGGGTCGCTCTGCTTGGTGCAATGCCACCCCAAGAACGCTAACACTGCTACGAATAATAAACGTTTCATCACTTCTTCTTTTAAGGAATTACCAATATACTTTTAGCATAAACTCGTGAAAGTTGCGGACACTTGCCCCTACATTATTATCGACATTGGTTTCGAAGCCATAGCCTACAGATAGGTGATATTTAGGCACTTTGAAAAGCGCACAGATATTCACCGCACTATCAGAGCGGTAGCCTAAAGCAGCCTCTACATAATCGCTGTAGAGCACAGCGGCTGAGGCGTTAAGCTGATAGTCGCCCTTTTGATTGATATACGCTTGCGCTCGTGGACTTAGCGTAAAGTCGGCAGTGAGGGGATAGAAATAGCCTGCCTGCGCATAAAAGCTGATACGCTCGGCTACTGAAGTTACTACTTCATTCTCTACTTTAGTCTTATCTGACGCCAATAAGTTGGGAGCCGATAGCCCCACGTAGAAGCGCGGTTGCTGATAATAAGCTCCTACCCCTACATTGGGTTGAAATCTACCCGATACGCCTTGCAAATAAGGGTCGTACTGGTCGTTATAGGTTTTAAAGCGACTACTATCTATATTGAAGAGATTGCCTCCTGCTTTGATACCCAAATAGAGGTTGTCAGTTTCAGTAAAAGGGAGTGCATAAGCAAAATCGGCAAATAAAGCGGTCTGGTGCTGCACAAACACCTTTTCCCTCACTACCGATGCCCCTATGGATACATGATTGCTCAGGCGGTGGGTAGTGTTGAGCGTTTGCTGCTGAGGACTATCGGAAGAAGCGCTTTTCGCCCACTGGTAGCGCAGGTGTGCGCCTATAGTATGGTTGGCTTCAGCCCCTATAGCCGCAGGGTTCACTACATTCTGAAACTGATTATAGAATATATAGTTTGCTTCTTGAGCACTGCCGATAGCAGCACTCAAGAGCAAAGCTGATAGTATTAGTTTTTTCATCAAAAAAGTATATTAATAGTTAATGAATAACCACCCCTCTTGGGTGCGTTTGTTCTTAATCGTAAACTTATAGAAGTAGTAGCCTTGCGGCAACTTCTGACCGTCTAAGCCTAAGCCTTTCCATTGATTATGATAGCCACGCGCTTCGTATACTAATTGTCCTTCGCGAGTGAATATCTGCAATACATTGTTAGGGTAGAACGATATGCGGTGTATCACAAAGGTATCGTTTACACCATCGCCATTAGGGGTGAAAGCATTAGGGATTAAGACCGTTTGATGCTCATCGTCTTTATCGTTAGGCACCCCATCGCCATCAGCATCGTTATCGCAGGCATCGCCTATGCCATCGCGGTCGGTATCGGCTTGGTCGGGGTTGTAGGTTTCAGGGCAATTATCCTTATCATTAGGCACCCCGTCGCCATCTACATCGTCATCGCAGGCATCGCCTATACCGTCTTTATCGAGGTCTTTTTGCGATGGATTCTTCACAAACGGACAGTTATCTTTCTCGTTAGGAATACCGTCATTGTCTATATCAGGGTCGCAAGCATCGCCTATACCATCGTGGTCGGTATCTGCTTGGTCGGGATTAGAGTAATCGGGACAGTTATCGCGGTCGTTAGGGATACCGTCGCCATCGCGGTCGTCATCGCAAATATCGCCTATACCGTCCTTGTCGAGGTCTTTCTGGTCGGGGTTGGCCATATCGGGGCAGTTATCCTTTTCATCGAGTATCTTATCGAGGTCGCGGTCGCCACTACAGATATCTCCTATACCATCGCCGTCAGAGTCTTTTTGGTCGGGGTTAGCGTGGTACGGACAGTTGTCTGAGGCATTTGGTATGCCATCGCCATCAGCATCGTCATCGCAGGCATCGCCTTTGCCGTCTTTATCGGTATCTTTCTGATTTGTATTAGGTATGCGCGCACAGTTATCGGTAGCATTATTTACACCATCGCCGTCTATATCCTCATCGCACACATCGCCTATACCGTCTCCGTCAAGGTCGGCTTGGTCGGGGTTAGGGGTTTCTATACAGTTATCAAGACTATCGACTATGCCATCGCCATCAATATCGCCATCAGTCTTTACTATTATCTTGCCGAGATTGACCGCCAAATAGATATTATCGACAGGGCGAATCATAAAGCGCCCATTGGAGGTAGTAAGGTCGGCAGTAGCGGTAAAAGTATAGCTACCATTATTAGGAATATTAGACGCAAGAGTATGCGTGAAAGTCTGTCCGTCGAGAGCAAAAAGAATGTTTACTCGCTGGGTATTCACTTCCTGTTTATCGGTATCGGCTACATTCCAAGTGATAGTACAGGTTTTGCCTACAAACCAATACGTCTTTCTGGCTTGTGAAGTGACCTCGAAAGGGCCTGCATTATTCGTTACATTTATCTTGACCCCTGCATACACGGTATTACCGGTGCTTACATCCGTCTCGCGGTCGTCTCGCCTACCGAGGCTCTTATCCATTACTACAAATGCCCATTTGAGGGTGCGCTTCACACTACTAACCGTTTCCCAAGTGGAAGTAGGGCCAGGATTGCGCTCGCTTAATTTCCCTTCTAATATCTGAGAAAGACGAGGAATGTAGCGCTCATTAGAGCGGCTAGGCTTTAGCGAACGAGCTATAGGTCCTTCCGTTAGGTTATCGGCAAAGTTATCGGAAGTAACTGTGATGCGGCCAGGTTGGGGACTATTATGTTGCTCCCACATATAATAGAGCGTATCGCCATCGGGGTCGGTAGCAGTACCTACTAAATGATAGGCAGTACTGCGCGGAATAGTGTAATCGTTGAGCTCGCCTATTACGGGCACTGAATTGGCAATAGGAGCTTTGACCGGACAAGTAGCCGCAGTGATGTGCTTCATCATCTGCTCTACGCTTACGTGATTGAAATAAGGGTCTGAACGCCTTTGCACGTTATTAGCCCCCGATATACCCGCATAGCCCATAATGGTAGAGCCACTACCG
>NZ_KN389984.1:0-19185 GCF_000213295.2 Capnocytophaga sp. oral taxon 329 str. F0087 | reverse complement strand
AGCCACTACCGGGTTCTACTTGTGCGCCTGTGTTTTCGTTATTGAGGTTATGCACGTGATTAGCCCCCATTTGGTGCCCCAGCTCGTGGCAGAAGAAATCGATGTCGAACACATCTTTTTCTACACTGTTAGAGAGGTCGCCTGCTGAGAAAGCACGTCCTTTTTCGCCTTTTTCGCATATACACCCTATACAACCGGCATTGCCATTGGGTTGCTTAGTATGGTGAAATACGTGTCCCACATCATAATTAGCATCGCCTACTTTCTCGTCTAAAAACTTCTGTAGAGGGTCGCCATTCCACGTTTCGGCACGCATATTATTGCGGAAAGGGTCGTCTTTTCGGTTTTTGATAATAGTTTCTACCCCTGTTACCAATCGGAATTGGATAGACATCTGGGTACGATATACCTGATTAGTGCGCTGTATGGTAGAAACAATAGCGGCAAGGGCGCGCTCTGGGCTACCGAAACGCAAGGTATAATCGCTGGTAGCAGCAATCGCTATGCGTATGGTGCGCAGGGTAGGTTCGGTAGCAAAAAGGTTGCCCGTAGTACGCTGAGTCAGTGAAGCAGGAGTAACAGCCGCTGCTTTGACTTTCGCCATTGTACCACAATCAAAAGTCATTTGCTCTACCGAAGCACTACGCTGGTAGGCCATATGCTTCACCCCACTGCGGTTAGTAGGCTGCACAAAAGCGTATTCGTTATTGTCATCAAACATAGCTGAAAGCCCCACCTCAGGCGACCACGTAAAAGCTACCTCTTTATCAGGTTGAGAAAGCGAGTAGCCCGCATAAGTCTCTATCTGTGGGTAGCGCTCTGCCAACTCGTCAGATAGGACACTGGTTTTTCGCACGCGGAAAGACTCGAGTTCGCCCTTAGCATTAGGGAGTTTTACTACTACCTCAGCGGTATTGCCACGTGCCGTAGCACTATGTAGCGCATTGGCAAAGGCTTTTTTATTGAGGGTGTACTCTTGGTGATGCGCTGTAGCAGCTTCGGCACTGCGACTGCTTAAGCCCACTTGCTTCCAATACTCTTGTGCCTGTAGCCCTATAGCCCAAGCAAAGCACAAAATTAGTAAAATATTCTTTTTAAACACTTTTTTAGTCGTTAGTTTGTTAGTTTGTTAGTCGCTAGTCGTTAGTTGTTAGTCGTTAGAAGGCGATTCATTCGGTTATTGTTCGCTCATCGTTCGCTCAACCTTCGCTCATCCTATATCCAAATCGGCTCTTTTGTCAATTACTGTTTGGGTACGTATTGATACTCGATGGTAGGATAACCTCTCTCTCCAGCATCATTTTTCATTGCTCTGACTATCAGTTTGAAGTGATTGCCTTCTCCGTCTCTAACCACATACCAATACGGACGGATAGTACCCCCATTAGGCAGGTCTCTCCACGATTTGCCTAAGCCTAAACGGTTATAGCTATTAGCATCGAAATTAGCCCCTTTGACAGTGGTATCCCAAAATATGTTTAAAGGAATTTTCTGATAGGCTTCATACGCCTTTTCAGTAGTCTCAAACTGCTTAGTATGCGCTACTTTAGTGCCTCCGTGTATATTATTGATTATCAGGTCGGGGTAAAGGGTTACATTGCTTCGCGCATCGTAATCTTTGTTAGTAATCCAAGCTACCGCAGCAGTATAGCACAAATCCCAATCGTTTTTCTTAGGCTCTACTTGCACCATTTGTCCTGATTCGAGGTTTAGATACACAAAATTATAGGCAGCGTTTTTAGCTACTGTAAAGGTCTTAACAGCAGCAGGAGCAGTAGCAGCTGTACGTGGCACAAACATCACTTTATACTTTCCGTTTTCGCGTAGCACACGTATTTTGCCCCAACCTTTATGCGCTCCTAATATATTTACGCTTCCTTTTACAGGAGTCTTATCGCTGATAGCAAAGCCCATACTGAGTAGGTATACTTTGTTCTCTTCGTCTTTGGCTGAAACACCAGCGATAGCTGTACCAGAACCAGGTTCGTTATTGCGCGGAGCTAAATAACCGCGAGGGTCGTCTATCAATCTACGGCTAACAAGGTGGTTAGGCGATGGGTTGGTAGGGTCGGTGTTAAGCAATATGGTTTTATCCTCTTCTACCCTTTTATTTATATCGGTAGTTTCTTGCTCTAATGCCGACATCGCGATAGCAGGGTTGATGAGCACTCTAAAATCGTCATCACCACAATAGAAAGCTAAGTGCCAAGTGTCGCGCTTAATTGCAGTAGTCTTGCCGGTAGAAAGGTCGATGTATACTTGGTTAGGCTCATTAGCGCCTCCTACCTCAGCTTGTACTGTGATAGGGGTTAGCGGTTTTACGCTAAGAGTACCTGAGGCTGTACCTTGCTCGGTAGTGTTAGTTTGAGTGCCTCCGCCCTCTGGCAGTTTCTTTTCAGGTTCTGATTCTTTTTGGCAAGCCCCGAACATAAAGGCTGCAATACTGAGTGATAGAATTATTTTTTTCATATAAATAGTAAGATTTTTAATATTTAATATTCAGATTATAAGTGAGTTTCAAGTAGAACATACGTCCGTTGGCAATAGGGTAATTGCGCTCGGTCGTTATACCCAATAGCGATGTTTGGGTAAGGGTAGTATTGATTACGTTTAGCACATTGCGGCAACCTAAAACAAAGTCGATGCGCTTCTGCCAAAACGATTGTTGCACTGAAGCATCGACCCAACCATAAGGCGATAAGGTACCCAGTGCTGCCCCATCGGCAGTAGCCATCCACATCTGCGACTTGCCCACAAACTTATAATTGGCCGTAAGCACGGTATTCGTTTTGGACAACTGATAAGCAAGCCCTGCATTGGCATTGATATTCAACAGAAAACGGTCGTCTTTTTTTATCTTTGACACATCATCAGTCTGCGATACCCATACAAAAGCCCCGCCTAAGGTAAGCCCCAGATTGTTCCACACAAACCTATGCGTGGTGATAATATTGTTATTGAGAAAACGGCTGACATTGAGGTACTGGGTATGCGGCATACCGCCTTGCAATTCTAACAATATGTTATCTATCTTATCGTATATACGATTGTGGCTAAAAGCTAAGTTGCTGGTGAGCTGGGTAGTGGCATCAGTGCCAAAAGTAAAGACCTTTTTGGCATTGAGCTCCGTAGAGAAGCTGCGCTCAGGCACTAAGTTTTCATTGCCCAAAAAGATATGCCCTATAAAGACATTGCGCACATACAACTCTTGAAAGTTAGGCGTGCGATAGGCTTGTCCTACTGAAGCGCGTAGCTCGACATTGGCAGGCAACAGATAGCGCGCGCCCAAGGAATAGGCGTATTGGTTATTGAACAAACGCTGTATAGAGTAGCGTGCGCCTGGACGGATAGAAAACTTTTTGGTGATATTGGCTTCTACGGAAGCATAAAGGTCGTAATTATCAATGGCTTTATCCACGAACTTTTCGGTAGAACCTTCGTCGCGGATGATAGCATAGCCCTGATTGCGCACAGCCTCATAGCCTACTTGCCATTGGTATCTTTTCTTAGCCAAAGCCCCACTGAGGTAGCCCGATGAGTAAAACACGTCCATAGACTGGTTGCGCCTTTTTTCATTATTGATTTCGTGATGATAATCAATAAGGTAGCGGAAGGTTTCGGTAGCGCGCTCTTGATATTGATAAGAAGCGGTAAGGTTATACTTAAGCTCGCTAAGTGCCCCACTAAGGTTGAGCTGGTGATTCTGACGCGAATAGTAATCGCGCTGGTCATTGCCAAAAGTGTAATCGCCATAACGAGGACTATAGGTGCGCTCGGCAGTGCGGTCATAAGTGTTGTACTGGTCGCGCATATACTCAAAGCGATAAATGAGCTTATAGCTATCGCCCTGATAGGTAGTCATCACATTGGTTTGATACAGAAAATAAGGTTGGCGCTCAAAGCCCCTGAGCCCATCTGTACCCAAGTAGTTTTTGCCTTTGTACTTACCCCAAAAGCCATTGAAATTATTGCGATTCATACCCACAGAAGCAAACCAACGCTTAGAGAGATTGGTAGCAGCTCGGAAGTTGAGATAATGTTTGCCTTTATTTAGGAAATTGTACTCGCGCGAGAGGGTTTCCTCCTGAAGCGAGTAGGTAATATCCCACTTATTGGTCGCCTTTTTCTTGGTGATGATGTTCATTATACCCGTTACGGCATTGGCACCGTGGGTTACGCCCATCGCCCCTTCGACTATCTCTATGCGCTCAATATCATCTACATTTATCTGCGAAAGGTCGGTATTGACCCCTAAGCCGTCTTCGCTTACCAGCGGCACATTGTCTACAAATACCTTGAAGTAGTTAGCCCCTAAGCCATAGAGCGAAATCTTCTGCTTGCCACTGCCCTCATCGGGGAGGATATTGAGGTTTACATACTGATTGAGCACCTCGCCTAAATGGGTAGCCCCTACGCCTTTTATCTGTTCTTTAGTAATGACTTGCACGTTCTTGACCGATTTTTTGACCGACTGGGGTTCTATTTGCCCCGAGACTACCACCTCCTCAAGGTCGATAACCTTGTCGGTTTTAGTAGGCTGTGCAGCGGTTACTACCGAGAAGAGCAGCACCGAGACGATAGCGATATTATGTAGGATGGAGCGTATCATTCAAATGTTTTTTCTTTGCGGTAAAACTCATTTTCGTAGTCGCCTGCTAAGCCATTTACAAAGCCCCAAAACTCGAGCGTGCCATTGCCGAGCCTAAACTCGCGCAAACCTACGTTTACCTTGCCTCTTATCTTGTTGCGTACCTTTATGATACCCAAGCCTGCAGAGATTTCGTAAGCCCCTTTGTAGACGGTTTCGCGGCATTTGTTCTTAGTATAGCGATACTGATACATCGTGATAGAGTCTTTGGTAATCACTACCTTTTGTTGCGAACGACAACCAGAAAAATCGGTTAAATCTTTATTATAATCATAAATGTCATTGCGCCTAAGGCTGTAAATATACCAAGTACCAACGATTTCTTTGGCAGGGTCGTACTGATAATTTTTGCGGTAGGTAGCCTTCTGCACTCCTCCAGCCCCATTGGTGTAAGTCATTACCAAAGTATCAGTAGTTACGCTATAAGTATACGCCTCGGTATCAGTAGCCTTGCCAACAGATTGTAGTACCAATTGCTGCAAAGTAGTGCTATAGGTTTTGGCTTCTATCACATAGTTGCAAGCGTCTTTAGCATCATTAGGGTCGGTATTGGGGGTATACTGATAGGTAGTGCGGGTAGCGGTTTGGTCTGCCCCAAAGACTAAGCTGCTCTTGCGGCTACAGTTCTCTATTTTAGTTTCGTAACCATTTTCTTCTAACTTCACCAAACGCCATTCGCCTACTAAGGGAGAAACAGACGCTTCTGGCTTAGGAGGGGCAGGCAATTCGGGATTAGGGTCTTCTTTTTGCTTATCGCAAGCTACTAAGGCAAGCGAAAACAATATTAGGAAATAATATATTTTGCTCATTTTGTTAGATTGATTAGTGTCTTTGAGACATTGGTTTGATTTTGGCTTTGAAAGCATCGTCTGCCCAGTCAGATTTTTTGTACAACTCTAAACTTTCATCGGGCACGTACACATTCTTGAGGGTTCGCCTAAAGGATATCTCAACACTGCTGAACTTAGGGATAGTACGCGAGTGTAGCACAACTGTTTCGACAGGACAATAGCTGAAAGAGAAATCGCCTATACTACCAATGCTGGTAACACTCTCAGGTATATCGATGACCTTTAGCTTTTCGCAACCTAAAAAGGCTTGTGCAGCAATCTTCTTTAATCCCTCTTGGAGTTTGAGCTCATCGAGATTATCGCAAAAAGCAAATGCATAGCCCTTAATCTCTTTGACAGAGCGCGGAATAGTGAGTTTTTCTATCTTAGTACGCGCAAAAGCAAAGTCTTCTATCTCGGTGATACCCTCTTCAAAATTGACAATACTAAGGCGTTCGCAGCCATTGCACATACTGCGAGGGATTTTGGTAAGTCCGCGTGGTAGGGTGAGCATCTCGAGGTGATAAAGCCCCTCGAAAGCACTTTTGCCTATCTCGGTAACGGTAGCAGGTAGAATGATAGTCTTAACCGCATAAGGGTCGGAAGTAAAAACGCCCTCGTGCCCGCCTGCACCAAATTGATAACTAAAAGCTTTCTCTTGAATGGCAGTAATACGGCTAAGCCCTACATCGGCGCGCATATCGATATGCACCGTTTGAGGATTGAGCCACGCTAATAGCGTTTTGCGGTCGTCGGAGAGCTTGTAGTTAGAAAGCTGATTATTATGCCAAGGGTTGTTATCGCCCAAAGTGTAGGCTATGCCCCAACTGTTGTTCTTCTTAGGCCCGTAGAGTTTTTGGTTTTGGGTATCTAAATACAGGTCGCCTTCATTGCCAATGGTTAAATCGGGAGCGCCCTTGCCAGAGCGAATGGTATTGGGGTTGATACCTTTTTCGGATACTAAACGAATAGGCGTATTGCCCCAGCCGCGCTCATCGGTTTTAGGGCCATAGAGCAAGCCTGTTTTTCTATCTATATAATAGTCGCCTATGTTGCCCTCATCAATAGAAGGAGGATAATCTTTGAGGTGTATGACACTGGCTCTTTTTACTTTGACGCGCTCAATGGTCTGTTTGACACAGCCCACCGTGCTGAACGCCAAAAGCGCGCACAAGCTGATAATTATATTTTTCATTTAGAATTATTTTTTACTTTTTATTGGATAGCTTGTATAATATCGGCGTAGTCGGTAAACTTATCGCGGTAGGCTTGTAGGTGCTGTGAAGGCACATAGATATGCTCGATAGTAGCCCCTGCGAAAGGATTGGCATCGTCATTAGTTTGAGGAACCGCCCCAAGGAAAGTAACGCTTATCTTTTGGGTAGTCTCGTTGAAGAGCAATTCGCCTAAACCGGTTAAAGAAGCAGGGAAGGTAATCTTGGTAAGAGAGAAGCATTTTTCGAACACTAAGTTATCCACCAATTTAACGCCCTCGTTAAGGGTAACGTTTTTGAGGTTTTCGCACTCTTTGAAGGCTTCAGAAAGGATACGCTCGCAAGAGCCAGGTACTACTACCGTTTCGAGCGACTTGCAGCTAAGAAAAGCGTATTTATCAATAAGGGTAAGGCGTGAAGGTAAGCCTATCGTTTTGAGCGCATTGCACTTTGTAAAGGCTTCTACGCCTATATGTTCGAGTTCGCTATCGGCAGTGAAGATAATGTCTTTGAGAGCGAAGTTGTTTTCAAAAGCTTGGTTTTCGATTAGTTGAACTTTATCGCCAATGGTAATTTTTTC
Source organism: Capnocytophaga sp. oral taxon 329 str. F0087 (assembly GCF_000213295.2). NCBI lineage: Bacteria > Pseudomonadati > Bacteroidota > Flavobacteriia > Flavobacteriales > Flavobacteriaceae > Capnocytophaga > Capnocytophaga sp. oral taxon 329. Next base: position 11,913 of record NZ_KN389984.1, on the reverse strand, counting down.
TAAAGAGCGTTTTTGAGCAAAAGCCTCTCTACCGATTACCTCAACCAATTTGAGTTGGTTATTGGCGTTCATATTCACCTCGACAGTTTTAGGGTTTGACCATACTAAGAGGGTAGGTTGCCCAATTTTGCTGATATGGAAATCGGGTAGGGACTCATCGGGGTCTTGGTTAGAACCATTGTTAGGATTGCCGCCCAACACTATGCCACTGCCCCATTGGTTATTGGCTTTAGGGCCGTAGAGGGTACGCGTGCTAAGGTCGATATACCAATCGCCTTCGCTACCAGTACGAGGCGAAGGTGCCCCTGCCCCAGAAAGTATTTTGGCCTCGGCAGTGTTGCTACTACCGAAACGTATGGGCGCTCCCCACCCTGCATCGGTTTTAGGGCCATAAAGTTCGCTGGTAAGTGTATTGATGAAGTAGTCGCCTTTCTTGCCGTCAGACTCGTCGGGCGTACGGCCTTGGCTAATAATTTCAGAGCCTGCGACTATGTCTTCGCGCTCTTCAATTACTTGTTTTTTGCAGCTTTGTAACGCTGTGAGCGACAGGCAAACCATCGCCCCTATCAATAGTTTTTTCATTACGAAGAAGATTATTTAATTTAGAATTATTTTGGTGCAAAGGTAACAACTATTTTATATTCAATCCAAATATATTGCAAATTTTATTTAGAAAAAAGAAAGATTAACTATTTAACACAACATAAAACACTGATTATCAAATGTAAATTATATATTCTAAATTACATATAAACAGCGTAAAATTGTTAATTATCAACATACAATTGTTAATGTAAGCGATAAATTGTTAATAAAAAGTAAGGGGCAAATAGCATTTTTTCTGCTATTTGCCCCTACAGGTAAATTAATTAAGTTCTCTTATTTCTTTGAAGTTTTTAGACCAATTCTCATTATTTTCATAGGCTGTTTTACTTCCTTTAGGCACATATAAAATTCGCTTTTCGCGATTCTGTGCTGAAGTAGCAAAGGTGTTGAGGGTTATGGTTATCGGGGTAGGATTGAGCACCGTTACCTTTGTAAGACTATAGTTATTCATAAAAGCCATTGACTTGATGGTTTCTATAGAAGCAGGTAGGGTAAGCTCGGTAAGCCCCGAGCTAATAAAGGCTTGTACCCCTATGCTCTTAACTTTTGTCATCACTACTTTTTTAAGATTAGTAGTAGCTTTGAAAGCTCCGTCGCCTATCTTTGTAATGTTCTTTAAATCGGCTGAAGTGATGTCTTTATTACCATCGAATAGTGAAGCATCAAGCACAGTACCTTCGTCGGGGATTGTGATAGCTCCTGTAGCCACTGCACCCATTTTGAGCGTCACTACTTTCTCGCCTTCGTTTTCGTCTTCTCCTTCATCTACATCAAAAATATCGCCTGCTACAGCTCCGTTTACTGTTACCGCTATAGTCGCTTTTTGCTGAGCGGCATCGGTGATGATAACATTAGCCTTTCCTGCCCCTACGGCTGTTAGGTGTATAACATTGCCGTTTATTTGAGCTTTTACTACATTTTCAATAGAATATTGTACCTTATAGTCAGGATTACCACTTGTGATAGCAACTTGCTCGGTATTGCCTACCTCTAACACAAAGCTGTTTTTGCTTATAGTGAAAGGCATACCTGTAACCGTAACCTCGAAAATATCCTGCTTGCCACTCTGTACATCGGTAACGGTAACGGTAGCACTGCCCACCTTTAGTCCTTCGACACTGAGTACATTATCAGTCTTGGCACTTACTAACACCACCCCTTCGGGTACGCACACACAATTGTAATTAGCGTGTCCGTTCTGTAGTTTTACATCAGTTTTGGCTCCGTTTTCTACCGTGACGCTCTTATCGACCACGGCAAAAATACCCGTAACGGTTACACTTAGAGAAGCGGTTTTTCCTTTGGCATCGGCTACCGTTACCACTGTTTCGCCTTGTGCTATAGCGGTGATTTTAAGGGTGTTTTGGGTTACAGTAGCTGAGGCTACCGCTTGGTCGGCTACCTTAACAGTATAAGAGCCATTGCCCGAAGTGACGGTAAGGGTGGCTGTTTCGGCAACCTTGAGGGTTAGAGAGGTTTTCTCTAAAATGAGTTCTTTAGGGTTTTCTGGCTTGTTATCAGCTTTGTTGTCGTCTTTGCTGCAAGCCGCAATGATGAGGGCGAAGAGTGCCACCATCACACAAAAAGGGTTAAAACGTTTCATAAAATGATTTAATTTAGAATTTTGGGCGCAAAGATAATACTTTATTTATAAACAACCTAAATAATAGTGTTAATTTTTTAGTAAGAATTGCATATAGTTGCTGTATCGTTCCTATAGTGTTCCTATATCCTTCCTATATCTCTTATAGTGTTAATTCATTGTTATTTGATGATTGTTTTTTATCTTTGCAGTCGCTAAAAAAAAATAATGATGAAAAAAATACTTTTCTTTTTGCTTTTATGTAGTTTTGTAGCACAAGCACAAAACACTATCTGTATAGGCGAGCGCATTGGAATTGCTTCAGATGATGATATAACTCGTTCGTTATTAGTATACTTACCCCCTTCGTACCACGATTCTTCATTAAAACCTACGAAATACCCCGTAGTGTATCTGTTAGATGCTGAAGCTAACTTTAACTATTTTGCGACCTTAATGGACAAACTATCGCAGGGCATACCCAATGTGCCTGAAATGATTATAGTAGGCATTCAAACCTCTAAGCGAGAAACTGATTTTACCACAAACAACGATGCTTTTTGGAAACTGATTACTACATCTGTTATTCCCTCGATTAAAAACGAGTACCGGTGTAACAATTTTAGTATAGTAGTGGGACACTCATTAGGAGGATTGGCGGTAGCTTATGCCCTAAATAACTATACTAACTACTTCAATGTATATATGGCTCACGACCCCAGCTTGTGGTGGGAAGATAATAGCGGACTAAAACTGTTTGAAGACAATAAACAGAAAAACTTTAAAGGGCGGCATCTATACCTATCGTATTCGGGGGAAAAGGTGCGCCATAATGGCAGAAGCAGGCACCACGAGGCTATTGAAGGGTTGCAATCACTACTAAGGGAAGGCGGATGCAAAGACTTACAAACTTACTTTAAAGAATATCCTAATGAAAACCACGGTACGGTGCAGATAATGGCTAACATTGACTTTTTTAGGATGCTTTTTGCTGAAATGTTTATAGACCGCAACGAAATTGAAGCTAACCCAATGGTGATTAAAGAGCGATACAAAGCTCTGTCGGAAAAATTAGGCTATGAGTTCAAACCGACAGAAAAATATCTGAAGAATACCGCTAAGTGGTTACAGAAAAATGGAAAAGAAGCTGAAGCAAAGGCAGTATTATCAATTAACAAATAACCATTAATAGTTACCAAATAAAAAATGCTTGAAGAACTTTATTTCTTCAAGCATTTTTTTGTTAGTTGTTAGTTGCTTTTTTGAGTTATTAGAAGATTAGATTTTTCCGATACCGCGTATGCCTTGCGCTCCTTTTACTACTAAGCCTTTTTTGGCTTGTGCTGTAGTGGGGTCGATTACGTAAATGGCTGCATCGTTATTTTTTTCTGCTACTGGCAAGTAGCATTTGCCTTTGTAACCCATTGCTATTACCCCTACCGTATTGGTAATATTAGCAGGCTCAGGTAAGCCTGTTACCCAAGTAAGTTTTTTGGCAGCAGCATCGACAATAGCGTATTTGGCAGCTGGTGAGTTGGTTTCTATATTTTTATCATTATAGAATTCTATCAGGAATTTAGCTTCTGTAATATGGAATACACTGCGGAAAGGATGTCCTCCTGAAACGTTATCGATATTAAAGAAGTAATCTTTATCAAAATCGGTAGCGTCTTTTTTGATAAGGAGTGCCCCTGCTGGTTTGGTAGAACCTTTTTCGAAATGACCAGAGAATACATACACATCGCCATTATCAGCTTTGCCTAATTGAGAGATGTACTGAGAACGGAAACGCCCTGATGAATAGCCTAATTTATCGCTTTTGTAGATGCGTTTTAGGTTCATATTTTTATCGAAGGCAGCAACCCAAATAGAATCGAGTTTGGTAATAGCAGCTGTAGTAGAACCGCTGCCAGGGCGAGGTTGATTGCGCTCAGAATAAATCATTGAAGAAAGGAACTCGCCATTGCCTCTGTCTAAAATACCAGAAAAAGAAGCAATTTCTTTATTGTTTTTGCCTAAATCTTTGGTGATTTCGAGCGTACCGATGGTAGTTTGGGTAGCTACTTTATAATCGGATACGTTGTGGAAAATAAAGGTAGCACCATCGTTGCGGTCTTTACCATTGATTTGTTGCCCTGCAAGAGTTTGTCCGCCTACATTTACAATAAAATATTTATCGAAGAAACCATAGGTAGTAAAACGAGAAGGTACTTGGAAGTCAGTTATTTTTTCTAACTTATCACCATTTCGTTTGTACGATACCCCAATACCAGGGGTCTGACCTTTGTAGGCTAACCCAACCGCTGTATTTTGACCAAAAGACCAAAAGTAACCTGTTTCGGGCAATTCTTCGAAGTTAGAACTGATAGAAACTTCTCCACTTTCTAAATTAGAAACATAGAGCGCAAAACTTTTATCGCTTCCTTTAGCATCGATTAAGAACTCTTTTTCGGCTACAGGAGGGTTTTCGGGTTCGTTTTTATCTTTTTTGCAAGATATAAAAGCAGTACTACCTGCTAATAGAGAGAGCATTAGCCCTTTTTTGAATGTTTGATAATTGATATACATAAATTTAAATATTTAATTTTTCGCTATTGGAGTTGCTAAATGTTAGCTTTTAGTAAAAGCGGTAGGATAGTTTGGCATAGAAAGCACGACCGGCTTTCTGTAGGCTATAGTTATCGTATAGGAGTTGGTCGGTGAGGTTTTTTACCTCGGCGGATATACTTATTTTTTTATTAGAGGTTTGGTAAGTGAGATTGGCATCGTGTGAGAGCTGTGAGGGGACTGTATTTTTAGCCCCTTCGCTTTGCCAAGTAAGGTAAAACTCATCGGTATAAAGTAAGTTATAGGAGAGTGATAACTGGTCTTTTTTAGCAAATATTCCTTTAAAATTATAAGAGGCATCGGCATTAGCAAAAAAGTAAGGCAGATTGGGCACACGGTCGTTATAAGTAACGGAATCGGCACCGAAGGCTGTTTTCTTTTCTTTGTTGCGAATGTCCATATAGGTAATGTTGCCACCTACGGCAAAGCTATTCTTGTAGAAATAACGGGCTGAAAGATCTGCCCCTATATTGAGCACGTTGCCGTGATTGCGGCTAGCAGCAATACCCCTACTGTTAATCCCCCTGATGATATAATCGGTGATATTGCGGTAGGCGACTCCTGCTTCGATAAGGAAAGAATGGTTATCGGCTACGGGTTGGTACGAAAGGTTGAAGTTAATATTTTGGCTGTTTTCGGGTTTGAGTTGTTGGTCGCCTTGCTCGAGGTCGCCATCGCCAAAAAGTTCGCGTTCGGTAGGCAAGCGGAAGGTTTTTTCGTACGACAATTTAACTTGCAGAGGGTTAAGCAGCTGGTAGGTAGTGGCAAGCCCATAGCCTGTAGTACTGCTATAGCGACTTTGCTCTTCGTAGACGGCATTGCTTGCATTGCCAGCTATTTGTACGGGTCCGGTTACTTTAGTGGTGTAGTATTTAGCAAAAGCTAACATATTCCAAAGGTTATTGGGGGCGAATTTGTAGGATAAACCTACTATATTTTTCTGATTCACCCGACGCATAAAATCGGCTGCTGTAGTGGCAAGTGATACTACATTATCGGTAGTGGTGCGCTTATAATGGCTATAGGTATTGCTGACCTGAAAAAGGTGCTCGGGGGCAGGCATATAATCGATATGTGAGGTAACATAGCCTGTTTTGCCCTCAAAAGTTTGAAGGATGTGTTGCACTTCGCCCTTGGTGGCTTTGGTGCGGTAGGTGCCATCCCAAGCATATTGGCGAGGCTCTTCGTCGGCATTACGGGTAGTGGTAAGGTCATAACGACCGGTAAGAGCAAAAGAGAGCCCCCTAATGATATTCTTCTTTTCGTATTCCATAGAAGAGGAATAGGTATGTGAGGTGCGGTATTTGCCCCCGAAGACTATCTGCATTAGGTTAGCATTCTGTATTTGCTTGTATTCTTGGTTGTAATTGAGCCCAAAGGAGAGTTTGTCAGCCCATTTTTCATTGAATATATTTAGACGACCTATTAGGGCTTCGTTATGATAGCGGTCGTGAAAGCGGGTAAACCAACGGGGTTCTTTTGAGAAGACACCTGTATGCACATCAAGGTACTTGGTAAATACGTTGTAATTATTATCGGAGTAATTTTGGTAGGCACTCAGCTCGAGTGAGATGTTATCGGTGAGTCGTTGCCCTATACGCAAGGTACTTTTGTGGGTATTGAAAGAGCCAAAAGTGTAAGATAAGTTGGCATAATTGCGCTTACTACGGCGGGTAACAATATTGACAGCCCCTCCGAGTGCATCGGCACCAAAGGTAATAGGTACTACACCTTTGTAAATTTCGATGCGCTCAATCATTTCGGCAGGGATGTTATTAATGCGGAAAGAGGCATTGGCGCCGTTCATAGGTACGCCATCAATAAAAGTGCGTACGTGTCGGCCTGTAAAGCCATTGAGATTGATATTAGCCTCTGCCCCTACCCCTCCTGTTTCGCGCATTTTTACGCCCGATACACGTGCGAGTATATCGGCAGCATTGCTATTGACAGCTTGAAGTGGCTGCGCTTCGATAGCAACGACATTATAGGCTGCTTTTTGTATTCTTTTGATAGGTGCTTCAGCTTTAACTACTACTTCTTCTAATTGAGTTATAGAGTCTTTAGGCTGTTGTGCCATAGCAGCCAAAGGAGCTAAAAGGCTGATATATAGGAGTTTTTTCATTTTTATTACTTAATTCGGGGGCAAATATAGCAAATTATTTATAAACAAGCTAAATAACGATGTGTTTTTTATAGCCTTGTTGAAAAACATACTAAATAAAAAAATTCTTCTTTTTTGCTTGTTGGTATTTCTTTTTTTCGTATTTTTGCATCGCTAATTATGTTTTTAAAGAAAGTAACCGTAGTTAATTATAAAAATATCAGCTCTAAAACACTTGAGTTTAGCGCTACTATCAACTGTTTTGTAGGTAATAATGGGGCAGGAAAGACCAATTTGTTAGATGCTATCTATCATTTGGGGATGGGAAAGAGCTATTTTAGTCCGTCGGCAGTGCAAAATATACGTCACGATGAGGATTTTTACTTGATAGATGGCTTTTTTGAGTCGAACAGCCGAGAAGAACAGATAGTTTGCAGTCTGAAGAAAGGACAAAAGAAGATGATGAAGCACAATGGCAAGGCTTATGAGCGTTTGTCAGACCATATAGGGAAATATCCGATGGTGATCATCTCGCCTGCTGACCGCGACCTGATAGTGGAAGGTAGTGAGACGCGTCGTAAGTTTTTGGATAGTGTTATCGCGCAGACTGATCGTGAGTATTTGGAGTTGCTGATACGCTATAATCGTTTGCTGCTACAGCGCAACACGCTGCTAAAGCAGATCGCTGAGAGCGGCATTAGTGCCTTTGACACCCTACAGGTATATGACGCGCAGTTAGCCCCTTTAGGGCAATTCATCTACGAGAAACGGCGGCAGTTTATGGAGGGATTCGCTCCTATTTTTAGCTATCAGTACGCTTACATTGCTGGAGGGCAGGAAGAGGTGAAAGTAGTTTACGAAAGTATGCTACACGAGCAGACCCAAGAGGCGCTACTCGCTCAGCACCAACAACGAGACCTACAGGCACAATACACAACTGCGGGCATTCACAAAGATGACCTACGGTTAGAGATACAGGGCTACCCCATAAAGAAATACGGCAGCCAAGGGCAGCAAAAATCGCTGCTCATAGCGCTAAAGCTATCGCAGTTTGAGTTGCTAAAACATACTTTGGGCATTACCCCTATAGTGCTACTAGACGATATTTTTGACAAGTTAGACGACACACGAGTAGCGCAATTAGTGCAATTAGTGACGCAGAACCATTTTGGGCAGTTATTCATCACTGATACGCATTCGCAACGGACTGAAGAGGTTGTGAAAATGACGGGGCTGCCCTACCAAATGATACTATTTTAACCTTTGAACCCTACTAACAAATCATAATAAGAAATGAGCAACAAAAAAGCAACAACTCAGAAACAAGCACCACACACCACCACAGCTAAAACTACCGTAGCTACTAATAGTGACAATTCGGCACTCAACCTGTTGACTAGTTTGCTGCTAATAGCTTATGGCTATGTGACTGTCATCACGCCTAACTGGATGGCTTTTGACTCTAATGCTTCTAAATTCTACACCTTTGCTATACTCAACTTGGTGGTAGTAGCAATGGTTTTTCTGATAAAAGACTTTAGAGAGCGTACCCAAGTGTTATTTGGCTTTTTCAACAATAAAATAGGGATAGCCTATAGCATTGTGATGGTATTTGCGCTGCTATCTTTCACCAAAGCACTTGATATAGAAGAGGCGATACTGCATTATTCTAAGATATTCGTTACCTTTACCGCTGCTTGGATGGTATCAGCCTTGGTGATTTACAACAAAAAGAGTTTAGCCCCCTTGGCAGTAGCGATGACTTTGCTGCTTTTTTACGATTTCTTAATCACGATGGGAGGGGTAAAAGACATTATTAGAGGTATCAGTGGCGACTACAATATCAAAGGTGGTTACTCTAACAAAAACATCTTAGCTTCGGCTATGTTTATTAAGATACCTTTTGCTATTTGGTTGTTTTACTTCAATAAAAAGACACTCTACAGATTATTAGGGGGGATAGGGATACTTGTAGGTACGCTGGCTATCTTCTTTATGAGTACACGTACTTTCTACTTGGCTACGATACTCACCGTGGTAATATTTGCTATTTATGGCATTATTGATTATTTCATTAGAAAAAAACGCGAAACAGGAGGTAAAGTACTCATACACGTAGGTTTAGTAGTGCTAGCTTTTGGAATATTTACCTTTGTACAAAACTTTATGTATCCACAACAGATACGCCAAAGTACTAGTTTTGGGGCTCGTTTGGCAGAGGTGGCTAACCAAGAAAACTCAAGTAACAACCTACGTAAAACTGCTTGGGTTATCACCGCTACTGATATGATACCTAACAACCCAATATTAGGGGTAGGAATAGGTAACTGGAAGGTACGTTTCTTGCAATACGAGAATTCATATAGTCCGCACTATATCTATATGTACAAAAACCACAATGACTTTTTAGAGCTTACAGCGGAAGCAGGTATTTTTGCGGGCTTAGCTTTTATCGCTATTTTCTTTTTAGCCGCTTACTACTTCTTGTGGGGTACTTATAAAGAGAAAGACAACAAGAAAGAACAATGGTTCTTCCTGCCTCTGTTTGGGCTTTTTGCCTACTCGTTTGATGCCTTTTTTAACTTCCCTCAAGACCGGCCTGAAATACAAGCGCTCTTTAGTATTTACGTGGGAACTGCTGTGGGCTTAGCTGTATTGTATTACAGGAAAAATAACAAAGAAGAGAAGAAATTGCCTTTGACAGCCATTGGCTTTATAGGTATGGTAGCAGCAGTAGTAGCCGTGATGAACGTAGTGGTAGAGCGTATGTACTTTGATTCGTCAAAAATGCAACGTATGGTAAAAGAAGAACAACAAAACGTACGTCCGACCAAATCGCCTGCTGAATATTTGATACGCGAGTATCCGCGCATTCCTAACTTGACAGCAGTAGCTGAACCTGTAGATGTAGAGAAAGCTCGCTACCTAATAGACGAACAGAAATTTGAAGAGGCTCGCAAGATATTGCGCTCGATACACTATCACCCATACGATGCACGTCCTGAGTATTTTATGGCGGTGTCTTACTTTATGGAGCCTGAGAAGAACAACGACAGCATTTACAAATACGCTCATAAAGCCCGTATGATTAAGCCGAACTTCTTCGGAAGCCTTAACTTAGAAACCTTTGTCCTCAACAATATGGGCAAAGAGCAAGAATCAATAAAACTATTGAAGCAGTTTTTAGGATTAGAGAAAGATACTACTGTCGTAACTCCTAAATGGAAAAATACACTGAAGAAATTTCATATAGATGTAGATCGTGAGGCGTTAGCTAACAAACGCACTGAGGCACAAGCGTGGAATGCTTTGGCTTATCTGCAAGAGAAGAATAACCTAATAGCTGATGCTAAGGCTACCTTAGATAGCGCTTATGTATATCTGCCTAACAACCAAGATATTGTAAACAATCGTATCAAACTAACTTCGCGCTTGCAAGTAGAGCAGTTTACTCCTCTATACGTAGAAGCAGTAAATTTGTACAACAACAGGCGTTATCCTGAAGCGGTAGAAGCCTTTACTAAGTTTTTAGAAAAAGTACCCGCCCACGCTGATGCGTATCGCCTACGTGCTTATAGTTATTACAATCTACAGCAGTACCAAAAAGTAATCGCTGACATCAACCAGATGGAGAGCTTAGGTAACCCTATAGACCCTATACTCAATAACTATCGCGCTTCGTGCTACTATATGATAGGCGACAAAAATAACGCTAAGGTTTTCTTTCAGAAAGCTGCCAGCGAAGGGAATGCTGACGCTCAAAAGAACCTAAATTCGCTTACTTTTTAGAAAATGAATACCTATAAGAAACAAATACTCACTGAGAATGAGATAAAGATAATGCTGCACCGCTTAGCGTGTGAGTTGATAGAAAACCATAGCGATTTTGCTAATACCGTTTTCATCGGCATCCAGCCACGCGGCACCTCATTGGCTAAGCGTTTGCTGCAACTACTCACCACAGAATACGGAATAACGAATATTCCTTTTGGGATACTCGACATTACCTTTTTCCGCGATGATTTCAGGCGTAATGCACGCCCCTTAGAAGCAAACTCTACCGCTATTGATTTCATAGTAGAAGATAAAAAAGTAGTGTTTATAGACGATGTATTATACACTGGAAGAAGTATCAGAGCTGCCCTATCGGCTATTCAGTCTTTTGGCAGACCTGCCGAAATAGAGCTATTAGTGCTTATTGACAGACGTTTCAGTAGACATCTGCCTATACAGCCTGACTACAGGGGCAAGCAGGTAGATGCTATCAACCAAGAACGGGTAGTGGTACATTGGAAAGAAAAAGAAGGAGAAGACGCTGTATATGTAATTGATAAATAGCAGATTATTATGGTAATAGCAATACTCACCGCCTTTATAGTTATCAATCTGGTGCTGAAGCTCAGCTTCTGGAAAGTGTGGCAAACAGCCCTATTTGGTAGTATTATCTTCCTATTTGTATGGCTCTCTACAGATTTTGCTTCTGAACAATCGCAAGTAACTTTAGAGGCTATGCTCAATAACCCACGTGTGTTGAGCAATATAACGGTACTGCTCACTATTGAGACTGCAGTATGTATGGCGTTTTGTTTTACCTCGCTGCGTAGTATTTTCAAAGAAAAAGAAAGTCGATGGAATAAAATACTACAATGGTACCCTAACTTGCTTATTTTTCCTGCTTTGTTCTACATACTCACCCAATGCATTTTTTACTATACAGGAGTATCCTTTGAACAAATAGCTTTAGGAGTAGGCGTGATTTCACTTGTGTTTATCATCTTGGGAGCCTTTGGCATCCATAAGCTATTACCCGAAAAAGACCTGCGTTTGGAGCTCCATTTCTTAGTCAGCCTACTCATTACCCTTTTAGGATTAGTGAGTACTGCTAACGGGCAAATTATCTATGTACCACAGTCAGAGCCTATCAACTTTAAAATATTAGGAAATACTTTTCTCTTTTTCTTTCTGTTATTTATGGCAGGCTTTGTGTTTAACAAACTATATTGGAAAATCAAAAAAA
>NZ_KN389983.1:91161-113873 GCF_000213295.2 Capnocytophaga sp. oral taxon 329 str. F0087 | reverse complement strand
CTAATGATGCTAAGGTGTATTATCAATTTCCTAACAATGAGCGACAGCTGCTACCCAATGAGGTAACGCACTTTAGTACTAAAGCACTGCATATAATAGATAGTGAAAGGTGTATAGAGAGTGTAGAGGTACGCAATCAGCCTGTAAAACCTAAAACAGATTTTTATATTTACGGTTTTCAAGAAGATACATTTATTGTAAAGCTAAAGGGTAGAGCAGAGCGTATAGAAGTAGCAGATACTCTTAGCGAGTTGCGCACTAGAAAATTGGTAGTGAAAAATCCTGATGATTATTTAGCTAAATTTTGGGTGAATGAGGTAGAAATACCTATAGGTAAAAAAGCTGAGGTATGTGCATTACAGACAGATACCCTATCTTATTCAATACACGGAAAAGCTGCAGAACGCAAGGCTGTAACCCTATATGAAGATACCTTACTAATTCAGTTGCCACAGCAAGGTAATAGTTCTACTGCTTCTGATAAATCAAATTGGGAAGACCTCTTGCTTTTTGCTGTATTAGCTCTTATTATAGGTGGAGTAGGAGGGTATGCTTTCCGAAATTATACTTATAAAGAAGAACTACAGCAAAAACAACAACAGTTAGACGATACTAATGCTCTTTTAGAAAAAGAAAACCAAAAGCTCTTTAGCTTGCCTACTAAATAATAAGACAATGAACAAGAAGAAAATATACCTATTTATAGCCACTTTCTTAGGCTTGCTTATCGGCTTTGTAGCTGGTTATTATTACGTAGATAACGAGGCGAAAGACCTTCTTAGTCAGAAAGATAAACAGATAGCAGAAGTTAATAGTCGATTAGAGAATGTACGCTTGCAATACAGAGCCGCAGAGCAGCAAGCGGCACAAGTTGCAGCAACTACTACAGTTACTACCTCTGCTACTACAGCGGTAGCTACGCCTACCCAAGTCCTTACTAAAAAGAAAAAATGATACAGCTATGACAGATAATAAACGCACTCTATACTTTATGCTTAGTGCCTTAGGCATAGCTGCTGTGATAGCACTCTATACATGGCTTTCGGGTACTGATTTTAGCAGTACTCCTGAGCAAACAACTGTAACGGCTGGTGAGGAGGTAGCTCAAACTATCAAAAACCAGATAAAAGCCTTAGAAGTACATAGTATTACTCCACAACAGTACAATAACCTACGTACTGAGATAATAGGCTATTATCAGCAACAAGACATCACTGAAGACCTTAAGGATACTTATCTTAGTCAGCTAAATGATACTTATACAGAGCTTTCATTTGCTAAAGTACAAGACCTCTTGCTACAAGACCCTTTGCCTGAAGAGGATATACAGAAAATACTTACTCATCTTACTACTCTAAAGGCAGATAAGAATAAAATAGCAGAAGTGAAGCGCAAGATACAATGGTACCATTATTTTACTCAGACATTGCCAGCTAAGGTGGATACTTTTATAGAAAAACCTTCGTCAGAATTTAATACAGAAGAGTACGAAAAGCTACAAGAAGAGGTATCAGAACTTAAATATACAGAGTTTGAAGTATCGGCTACTGTAAAACAAACACAAGAAAATAACTTGCAAAAGCTGAAAGAGGCATATGATCATTATCGCCTTTATAAAGAAAGAATGTACGATATTTATAACGATTGAAAAAATGAAAAAGCTCCTATTCTTTAGCACTCTACTACTCTCGCTGTTTGCTAATGCTCAGCATATAGATGATAAGTACTTAGCTGCAGCAGCAGAGCATAAAAAAGGAAACTATCAAAAGGTAATAGACCTATTGCAAAACGAGAATTACAGACAAAATTTAGATGGCTTTTACTTGATGCTTCAGGCACATTACGCTTTAGTAACCACCGACTATCAAACAGATATAGCGCACTTTAACTTTAACCGACTAGTAGAGCTCCGCACTATGATAGATGATTATCTGAAGGTAGCTCAAAATCCTAAAGGAATAAAAACAGTACAACAACAGCAAAAGGAACTGCTAAATTATCCAGCAACAGAAGCTACCTTTAATGAGATACGCAGTCAGTTAGTAGGTAAAAGTCAGTTGCAAGATATTAAAATAGCCCTTTCTAAGCTCAAATTTGACAAAGTAATAGCTTTAGTAGATGAGTATGCTACCGATGGCTACGTGCCTGATTATGAATTAGCTTATCACAAAGCGATAGCGGAGTTTAGAAAGGTAAAACTACACCGAAAAACAACTACCAAAGAGCAGAAAGAACAAGTATAGCAAGAACTGAAAAACTATAGAGATACCTATCAAAGAAAAAACATCCTTTATGACCAAGCCATAAAAGATGCTATTAGAAAATTGTAATAATGGGTTACATACCCAAAAGTCTTGTTACTTTATTGTTATATCCTGATTTGATACCGAATTGCCTTATATAACTTATTTTGAAAGTACTTGTATTGATACCTAATAATTCGTTATCTTTGAAGAAAAGACGTTTATTATTATGCAGTATAGAAAAGTCTGCTGTCCAGCGTGCTCTGCTATAGCTTATACCTCCATCTACACGGTAGTTAAAGTAATTATTTACTTTCATTTGGCTTAAACGATCAGCATCGCCACCGAGGTAAAAGCCTAACCCCATTAGCATTCGCAGGGTAAGGTGAGGATACAATTCAATTGTACTTACTGCCCCTCCACTTATACCAGCTTGTATATGTCTGAAAGTATCGTTTTTCTCAGGGGTAATGAGTGGCATTATCACCTTATGGTAGTAAGCTCCTCCGCCTAAATACCAACTAAAAGATGGAGTAAGCAAACTGCCATCAGAAGCAAATATATTCTTCAATGATTTTTCTTCCCAATTTGTAAAGTATAGCATTTCAGCCCCAACTTGTTGTATGCGGGTATCCTCTAATAGCTGTACTTTCCCCTTATGTCGATAGTAAAAACCTTTATAACTTTGGTAATAGAGGTCTAACAGATACTTTTCGCTGAAGAAAGAGTGAAGCTGAAAGTCGAAATACTGGGTTTTGCCATAAGTATGCTCATTGCGTAGAGGCATTATACTTTTAGCGTAATCAATGCTTATATAAGTGTTATAAATGCCTAAGCCTATACCAGCTGTTAGGGGATAGTTGGGCAACACCGATTTGTTGCCCAAAATCTCATTACGAGGACTATCTTCTACATCTACCGAAAGGTAATTGATACTCAGCGAAGGCTTTAACCACATTTGGTAATGGCGACTCTTCTCTGTATCGGTATCTTGCGCTTGTAGTACCCCTATTGATAAAAGGAATAATGCTATATACTTCATTAGTAGCCCAATATCTTCAGCATATCCTCAGCTTTTTGTTGCTCCATAAAGAGGCGAGAGGTAATTTTACCGTCTTTATCTTTATCGATAAGCACTATTTTAGGCTGCGGTATAAGGCAGTGTTGTAGTCCGCCAACCCCACCTATACTATCTTGATAAGCTCCGGTATTGAAAAAACCAATGTATAGTGGTTTGTTTTTGTTATACTTAGGTAGGTAGATGGCGTTCATATTCTGTTCGCTGTTGTAATAGTCATCGCCATCGCAGGTAAGACCACCTAATAATACGCGTTCGTACTCATCATTCCAACGATTGATAGGCAGCAACACAAAGCGCTTGTTTATAGCCCAAGAGTCGGGTAGGGTAGTGATGAATGACGAGTTAATCATATCCCATTTTTCGCGGTCATTCTGTTGCTTTTGGTACATAATCTCATAGATAGCTCCTCCTGCCTCACCTACTGTGAAACTTCCGAACTCAGTAAAGATATTAGGTACCGGTACTTTCTCTTGGTCGCAAGTGATTTTTATTTGGCGAATAATTTCATCTACCATATAGGCGTAATCGTACTCAAAAGCTAATGAACTCTTGATAGGGAACCCTCCGCCAATATTGAGGCTATCAAGTTCTGGAGCAACTTTTTTAAGCTGTATATATACGCGTAGACACTTCAGTAACTCATTCCAATAATAGGCATTGTCTTTGATACCTGTATTGATAAAGAAGTGCAGCATTTTTAGGCGCACTTTAGGATTGTCTTTAATTTCTCGATTGTAGAAAGGAAGTATATTTTTATAGCCAATACCCAAACGACTGGTATAAAACTCAGAACGAGGGTCTTCTTCTGAAGCAATGCGAATACCGATGCTGTATTTGTCTTTTATTTTCTCTTCAAATAAATTGATTTCTTCGTAATTATCAATAATTGGGATACAGTTGTGATACCCGCGATTGATAAGGTCTGCAATACCATCAATATAGGCATCGCGTTTGAAACCATTACAGAGTATATGACTTTCTTTATTGATGAGTCCTTCGCTGATAAGGTTGTTGATAATATTGATATCGAAAGCTGAAGAGGTTTCCATATGAATATCATTCTTTAGCGCCTCTACCATCACGTGTTTGAAATGTGAGCTTTTGGTGCAATAGCAATAGTTATACTCACCTTTGTATTTATGTTTTTTGATAGCTTTTTCGAACCACTTTTTAGCACGCTGTATGTTCTCTGAAATCTTTGGTAAGTACATAAATTTCAGAGGTGCACCATATTGGCGTACTAACTCCATTAGGTCAATATTATGAAAGCGAAGTTCATCGCCATCTAAGGTAAATTCATCTTGTGGGAAGTAATAGGTTTGGTCAATTAGGTCGATATATTTATTTTTCATTTGAACTCAGTATACTTGTTAATTATTAGTTATTAAATTTAAAAGGAAACAAATAATCAATCTGGTTCAAATACGGAGAGGTGAAAGGCTTTTAGCCTTGAACTTACTTTGCAAGGAATGAGTACGTGCAGAGTGAAAATAACTTAAAAATAAGATGTTCATTTTAGACAACTAAGGTTTTAGCAATTAAATTATTTTATAGTTCAGCGATAGTACATTACTACCCGCGTGCAAAATTAAATATTATTTTTGAATTACAATATATATTGCATAAAAAAAACTTTGCCAAAGGTAATAATTTCTTTGGCAAAGTTACTAAAAAAGTAATTTTTAAGAGTTATTTTACTAAATCTACAATCTCATTTACGATTTGCAATTCTTCATTAGTAGGGATGATGAGAATCTTTACACGACTGTCAGCCGCTTGTATCTCTACTGGTTTGGTAGGGTGATTGAGCTCTTCGTTCTTCTTTTCATCGAGTTTGATACCAAAGAAATCTAAGTGCTTACAAGCAAATGAACGAGTAAGCGCATCGTTTTCGCCTAAACCTGCAGTAAATACAATACTGTCTAAACCATTAAGAGCAGCGGTGTAAGCCCCTATAAACTTCTGAATACGGTAGCCGTACATCTCGTAGCAAAGGGCAGCATTAGCATCGCCTTTGTGGTATAGCGCTGCTACATCGCGGGCATCAGAATGACCTGTAAGCCCAAGCATACCACTCTTCTTGTTAAATAATGTTTTTACTTCTTCATAGTTCATACCTAACTCTTGCCCTAAGAAGAACGCTACAGAGGCGTCTATTTGTCCGGTACGTGTACCCATAATAAGTCCGTCGAGAGGGGTAAGCCCCATAGAAGTATCTACGCATTTACCTTCCTCATTTACAGCCGCCATACTTGCTCCATTTCCTAAGTGAATGGTGATATTTTTGATGTGCGGATTATTGAGGTATTTACGCGCTTGAGCATCTACATATTTATGGCTGGTGCCGTGGAATCCGTAAGCACGCAATCCGTATTTTTCGTAGTACTCGTTAGGAATAGCATAGCGGAATGCTTTAGCTGGCATTGTTTGGTGGAAAGCGGTATCAAACACTGCTACGTGGGTAGCTTTGTCAAAAAGTTTTTGAGCTACACGTATGCCTTCTAAGTGACCAGGGTTGTGCAAAGGCGATAGAGGAATAAGGCGTTTGATTTCAGCTACTACCTCATCAGTAATTACGGTAGGTTGTACAAACTTCTCACCTCCGTGTACTACGCGGTGTCCTACCCCTTTGATGTCGCTAGGATTTTGGATAACGCCTACTTCGGGGTCAGTAAGAAGGTCTGCTACCAAGTTCATACCTACCTCGTGAGTAGGGATAGGTTGCTCTTTTTTTACTTCAACCTCTTTGCCGTTTTTCACAGCTACATATTTCACGTAGCTACCGTCTATATTGATACGGTCTACGATACCTCTAGCTTTTGATTCTCCTGTTTTAGAATCAATTAGTTGATATTTGAGAGATGAACTCCCTGAATTAATGATTAATATTTCCATTTT
Source organism: Capnocytophaga sp. oral taxon 329 str. F0087 (assembly GCF_000213295.2). Classification (NCBI taxonomy): domain Bacteria; kingdom Pseudomonadati; phylum Bacteroidota; class Flavobacteriia; order Flavobacteriales; family Flavobacteriaceae; genus Capnocytophaga; species Capnocytophaga sp. oral taxon 329. The sequence goes on along the minus strand of NZ_KN389983.1, from coordinate 107,651 downwards.
AGTTCTTAGTGTTTCGTTAGTCTTTAGTTGTTAGTCTTTAGTCGTTAGCAAGTAACTCTATTCTAACGACTAAAGACTAATAACTAAATATTAAAATTCAGATTGTATAGCTGTGATAAGTACAGTGTTGTAAATATCAGGGATGAGAGCCCCGCGACTTAGGTCGTTTACAGGTTTCTTCAATCCTTGTAGCATAGGGCCTATGGCTAAACCACCAGTTTCGCGCTGTACAGCTTTATAGGTGTTGTTACCAGTATTGAGGTCTGGGAAAATAAGTACATTAGCTTGCCCTGCTACAGGTGAATTAGGCATTTTTTGTTTACCTACTTTAGGATCTACGGCAGCGTCATACTGTATAGGTCCTTCTACAAGTAGGTCAGGGCGGCGTTCTTTTACAAGAGCTGTAGCCTCGCGTACCTTATCTACATCGGCACCACTACCAGAGTTGCCAGAAGAATAAGAAAGGAGGGCTACCTTAGGCTCGATACCGAAAGCGATAGCAGAATCGGCAGAACTGATAGCGATGTCAGCCAATTGCTCAGCAGTAGGGTTAGGCACAACCGCACAGTCGCCGTACACCAATACACGGTCGTGTAAGAGCATAAAGAATACTGATGAAACGGTGTTTACGCCAGGTTTTGTTTTTACGAATTGCAATGACGGACGGATAGTGTGGGCTGTAGTGTTTACGGCTCCTGATACCATACCGTCAGCATCACCTAAGAATACCATCATTGTACCGAAGTAAGAGGCATCGAGCATTAGGTCTTTAGCTTGAGAAAGTTCAAGTCCTTTGCTTTTGCGCAATTCATATAATTTTTCAGCGTAGGCTTCGTATTTATCACTTTCAGCAGGATTGATGATGTTTATGCGTTCTTCGTTCCATTTTAAACCCAAAATGTTCTTAGCACGGGTTTTGATAGCTTCGGGTTCGCCCAAGATAGTGAGGTAAACCAATTCGTCTTCAGCCAATTGAGAAGCCGCAGTAAGAATACGGTCGTCAGTACCCTCAGGGAGCACGATGCGTTTTTGTCCGGCACGTGCTTTTTGCACCATATTATATTGGAACATACGAGGGGTGATAGTTTCCGATTTGAAAGAAGCAATGCTGCTGTTTAGCTTGTCAGCATCTACATTTTCGTCAAATAACTGAAGAAGCATTTTTACCTTTTCAGTATTTTCGGGGTAAATGTGTGCTTGAGTATTACCGATGATGTTAGCCGTTTCGAAAGTATCAGTTTTAGCTACCATTATAGGAATATTCTTTTGGATACCATCAAAAATCTTACTCATTGAAGGGTTAAGAGTTAGGTCGCCGTAGAGCACTACTCCTTTGATGTTAGAGAAGTTAGAATAGTTGGCTACCAAAGAGCCTGCAATAAGGTCGATACGGTCGATAGGAAGTATAGCAAGAGTATCTTCGTGTAGTTTAGCTAAATAGTTAGACAGCTGCATAGCTCCTACCATAGTGTGTTTGGTAGTAACATCAATATTATCGCCTTTGTAAAGGAATTCAGCTTTTAGGGCATTGGCTATCTCGCGAATAGTAGGGCGAGAAAGCTCTTCTTTGCGCGGAATGATAGTAAAGGTAGTGTCTTTGAAACGTTGTTCTAAACGGCTGATAGTAGCCGCAGTAGCGTTAGTAGCTTTGTTTACAAACACGCTGAGCACGCGCACGTCTTTTTCTATAAAATTGTTTAGAGCGGCTTGTACTTGGTTGGCAAGTTCGTCTTCTGAAGTGAAGTTGTCTTTAAGTACAACTAATGCAGGGATGTTAAGGCTTTGCGCTACAGAGGCGTTGAAGTTTACATCGAAGTAGCTATCATCTACAGCGCTTGAGCTATCAACCAATACAAAGTCGAATTTGCTTTCTAAGGCTTTGTATTTTTTGATGATGGTGTCGTACACTTCGCCTATATTGCCTTCGTTTTTAAGAGCAATAACCTCTTGGCGAGTATAAGCATACGCTTCATCATAACTCATATCAAGCTTAAAGTGCTCTAAAACGGTTTCGATGAAAGTATCTTTTTTAGATTTACTTTCGATGATAGGGCGGAAGTACCCCACCTTGGCAGTATTGCGCATAATCATCTGCAATACCCCCAGCGTTACTACTGACTTACCACTGTGGGCATTGGCAGCAATAATATAAACTGACTTGTTCATCTTTTATATAAAATTAACTATTTTAGTGTTTTACAGTATTGGTGGCAAAGATACGAAACAATTATTAATTAACAAGAAATAAATAGATTTTTTTTCAGCGATGGTTAATAGATTAATACTTTATAAGTAAACATTCCAGAAGCTTCTAATTTATCTAACTTGTTCTACCTTTTAATAGATATACAAACGATATAGGAACGATACAGGAACGATACAGGAACGATACAGGAACGATACAGGAACAAGCCTCTCTTTAAATAAAACTAAGAAATAATTTGTTTATTTGTTTTTTTGTTTTTACCTTTGCGGTCAAAATATGAAGAAGGTCTCGTTGACGATTGAAATTAAATTATTTATATAAAGAAATGGCACATAACATTAAAAAAGGCGTTATTCTTGGTAAAGAAGTACAAGAAGTATTTAAATACGCCAAAGAAAAAGGTTTTGCACTTCCTGCAGCCAATGTGATTAGTTCTAACTCTATCAACGCGGCTTTAGAAACAGCAGTAGCTGTTAATGCCCCTATGATTATTCAGTTTTCTAATGGTGGTGCTCAGTTTATGGCTGGTAAAAGCATCTCTAATGACGGACAACGCGCCTCTATATTAGGAGCTGTATCAGGAGCTAAACACGTGCATTTATTAGCTGAAGCTTATGGTGCTTCTATCATTTTGCATACTGACCACTGCGCTAAGAAATTGCTTCCTTGGCTTGACGGTATGCTTGACGCTTCAGAAAAACACTTTAAAGAAACTGGCAAACCTCTCTTCAGTTCACATATGATTGACCTATCAGAAGAGCCTATCAAAGAAAATATCGAAATTTGCAAACGCTACTTAGACCGTATGAGCAAAATGGATATGACTCTTGAAATAGAACTCGGTATGACTGGTGGTGAAGAAGATGGAGTAGACAACTCTGGCGTAGAATCGCACAAACTCTTTACACAACCTGAAGACGTAGCTTATGCTTATGAAGAACTTAGCAAAGTAAGTCCGCAATTTACTATTGCAGCTGCTTTTGGTAACGTTCACGGGGTGTACAAACCAGGAAACGTAAAATTAACTCCAAAAATTTTAAGAGACTCTCAAGACTACGTTTCTAAGAAATACAACTTGCCTCATAACTCTCTTGACCTTGTATTCCACGGAGGTTCTGGTTCAACCCTTGAAGAAATACGTGAAGCTATATCATACGGTGTGGTGAAAATGAATATAGATACTGACCTACAATACGCTTTCACTGAGGGTATTCGTGACTATATGAAAGCTAAAGCGGCTTACCTACAAGGACAAATAGGTAACCCAGAAGGTCCTGAAGCTCCTAATAAGAAGTATTACGACCCACGTGTATGGCTACGCGAAGGTGAAAAAACATTCGTGGCTCGTTTGAAAAAAGCTTTCGAAGACCTTAACAACGTAAACACACTTTAGTAGTTTGTTTTCATAACTGAAACACTATATTTTTTGACTTTGCCAAAGGTATTTCCCTGACACTTCCCCGTGTTATTCCCCTTCATTAAGCCTTTGGCAAAGTTTTTGATATAATAGAATGAAAAATACTTTTAAAATAATTATATTATGAGTTATAACAACAATTACAACACCAATTACCAAAATCCGCAGATAGTGAACTATGCAGCTACTGATGCACAAGCTGAGTTCTACCGCAAGACTTATACCCACGTAGCCCTAGCTCTTTTGGCTTTTATAGGGGTAGAAGCTGCCTTGCAAAACCTTATACCTAAAGAACTTATCTTTTCGATGGTCAGAGGTAAGTTTGTATGGCTATTTATCTTAGGAGGCTTTTGGTTGGGCTCTATCTTGGCTAATAAATGGACACAAGCACAAGATAAAAGCACTCAATATATGGGCTTGGGTATTTATGTGCTTTTAGAAGCTATTATCTTTTTGCCTATTATTAAGATAGCGCTGCTTTATACCGGTACAGCTATTCTATCGCAAGCTGGGATTATCACTTTAGCTCTTTTCGGAGGACTTACCGCAGTGGTATTCCTTACTCGCGTTGATTTCTCTTTTCTACGTACTATATTAGTGGTAGGAGGTTTTGTGGCTTTAGGGCTTATAGTAGCAGGAACTATCTTTGGTTTTGACTTAGGACTTTGGTTTTCAGTGGCTATGGTGGCTTTGGCTGCAGGAGGTATACTCTACGAAACCTATAATATTAAAAACGCCTATAGCACTGACCAATATGTGGCAGCAGCTTTGCAGCTATTCTCTTCAATAATGCTTCTTTTCTGGTATATACTCAGAATATTGATGTCGAGAAGAAACTAATTCTAAAGACGAAAAATTAAATACAAAAGACGAAAAACGGTAAGTGCCGTTTTTCGTCTTTTGTATTTAATTTCTTGTATTTCACAAAAATATAAGAAGGAGATATAAAGTTCGTTAATTATTTTTTTGTTACAGTGAACTTATTTAATTTTGTGTCATTATAAATAACAAACTGTAAATATTGATGTTTAAAGAAGTTTTAAAAGGCATTATAGCCACTGTAGTAGCTTTGTTTCCATTAACTCTCTTTTCACAAGAAGTGCTTTTTTCAGCAAAAGTGGTGGAGAGTGAAACTGATACCCCTATTTATGGAGCTGTGATTACTGTAAACGATAGTGTTTTAGCTTCAACAGATGATAATGGTATTTTTAAAATAGCTATAATACCGCACTCTAAAAGTAAAATATGTATCACTCATATAGCTTATGAGCCTATTTGTTTTGAAAATACTGCTAAAATACCCTCAAAAATAGTCTTGAAACCCCATATCACACAATTGGAAGAGGTTGTAGTCTATCGGAAAAAAGATTTTGATATAAAAGATTTTGTGAAAAGAATACGAAAGGTTTATAAAAATACGATGGAGAGTGGTTTTTCGGTACCGTTTAAGGCGAGAAAACTTAATTTTGGCGAAAAAGGTATGGGCTATACAGAGTTAGACGGACGAGGTATTTTTGCAAGTCTTTTGAATACTAAAATTTTTGATATGCCTACTTTTATAGTTTGCCAAGCGCGATTTATAGAGGTTGCATATCCAGACCCTTTTTCTTTAAGTAAATATAATTTTTATATAGCTAATCACCCTCTAAAGAAAAGTAGTTATTATAATTTTTGGTTAGAAGCTACTGAAAATATCAATGGTAAAGCCTATTGGGTATTATGCTACAAACTAAAAAAGAAGATAGTAAATGAAACTCGCTATTTTATACATTCTGAAGGGAAAATGTGGATAGACTGTGATAGTTATAAACTCAGTAAGGAGTGTTTTTCTATAGCTTTTGAAGAAAAATCTCTAGTAGAAGGGGATATTTTTTATACCCCTATAGATGGTTATCTTATTACGAATAAAATATCATTTACGTTAAAGAATTATCAGTCAAAAAGAGATATTGCTCATATTCTATTAGATTTCTATATTCCACAAAATCGTCAGTTATATAAAAACTTGGTAACTCCTGAACTGTTAGCATGTTCACGAAAGAAGATAGTATACGATAAAGATTATTGGCAAAAGTACCCTATAGAAGAAGGGAGTTGGCATTATAAGGAGATATTATTGGCTGCAGGGAGTAGTACTCTTACACAAGCTTTTGAAGCTCCTAAAAATACTACCGCTTATAAAGAATTGGACGTTTATAATAAGAGGTGTAAAGGTGCTATAAAGAGAGCAAGTAGCTCTAAAGAAGAAAGACGAGAACTGAAAAAAGAAATAGAAGAAGAAGAGTACTAAAGACGAAAGACGAAAAACAGCGCTCACTGTTTTTCGTCTTTTGTATTTATTAGCGGATTTTTATTTTGAAGTTAGATTTATCATCTAAAAAGGCTTCTAAGGTGTCGCCTGCTTGTACTTGGGCTACGCCTTTTGGGGTGCCGGTGAAGATAAGGTCGCCTTTGCGTAGGGTGAAATAGCGAGAGGCTTCGGCTATAATTTGGTTAAAGTGCCAAAGCATATTTTCGGTATTGCCTGCTTGTACGGTTTTGCCATTATTTTCTAAGCGAAAGTTCAGATGATTTAGCTCAGGCAATTCGGTTTTAGGTATAAAAGTACCCACAATAGCTGAGCCATCGAAAGCCTTTGCCTTTTCCCACGAAAGGCTTTCTTCTCTGAGGGTTTGCTGTAGGTCACGTGCTGTGAAGTCGATACCTAAGGCAATTTCATCATAATACTTATGGGCGTATTTTTCGGCAATACACTTGCCATTCTGATTGATTTTGAGTACAACCTCTATTTCGTGATGCAGGTTATGCGTAAAATCTGGTATATAATACGGTATTTCGAGGTTGTGAAGTGCTGTGTCGGGCTTCATAAAGAGTACCATTTCTTTGGGTATCACTCCGTCAAACTCTTTGATATGGTCGGTATAGTTTTTTCCTACACAAATGATTTTCATAGTTCTACTTCTGTTTTTTTTGTTATTAGCGCACAAAGATAAAAATAAAAATGCTAATTATCTTGTTTATTCATAAAAAAAGTAATACATTTGCCCATTGCTTTTTAAAGAGTAAAGCAAACCACTTTATTATTTTTTCAAACTATTAAAGAGAAGAACTAATGAAAAAAGAGGATATTTTAGAAGACTATAGTATTGCCCTTATCAGTCGCGAATGCAGCTTAATGGGTAGGAAAGAAGTACTTACAGGTAAGGCTAAATTTGGTATTTTTGGCGACGGTAAAGAAGTACCACAAGTGGCTATGGCACGTGCTTTCAGAGAAGGTGATTTTCGCAGTGGTTACTATCGCGACCAGACTTTTATGATGGCTATAGGGGTGCATACTGTTGAACATTTTTTTGCGGGACTTTATGCACACGCTGATATAGAAGCTGACCCCACTAGTGCAGGTAGGCAGATGGGAGGGCACTTTACCACCCATAGTCTTGATGAAAATGGCGAATGGAAAAACCTATTGAAACAAAAGAACAGCAGTAGTGATATTTCGTGTACAGCAGGGCAGATGCCACGCTTATTGGGCTTGGCTCAGGCTTCGAAAGTATATCGCGCACTACCTAACGCTGCAGCTGAAGGATTTTCAGACCACGGTAATGAGGTAGCTTGGGGTACTATAGGCAACGCTAGTACCAGTGAAGGGCATTTCTTTGAGACCCTTAATGCCGCAGGGGTGATGCAAGTGCCGATGGTAATGTCGGTATGGGATGATGAATACGGTATTTCGGTACCGAAGGAATATCACACAACCAAAGAAAGCATTTCTGAAGTGATGAAAGGCTTTGTACGCGATGATAAGCACGCAGGTATAGAGCTAATGGTAGTAAATGGTTGGGATTATCCGGCTTTATATGAGGCATATCAGAAAGCAGCTGCCATAGCACGTGAGCAACACGTACCGGTATTGGTGCACGTGCGCGAACTTACGCAGCCCCAAGGACACTCAACCTCAGGTTCTCACGAACGCTATAAGAGTGCTGAACGCTTAGAATGGGAAAAAGAGTTTGACTGTATCAGTAAGATGCGTGAGTGGATTTTGGCATCGGGGTATGCTACTGAAGAAGAGTTAGCAACTATAGAACAACAGGCTAAGAAACGAGTAAAAGACGGTAGAAAGAAAGCGTGGGAAGCCTATACTAAGCCAATGGAAGCAGAAAGGCAGCAATTGATAGCTTTACTCAACCAAATAGAGCCTAATAATGAATACGCAGCGTCTTTGGCTGCAGCCCCTACGCTCTTGCGAAAAGTAATACTCAACACCGCGCGCAAAGCCCTCAGACAATGGGTAAAAGAACAACGCGAGGTAGGAGTTCTTCGCTCTTGGATAAATGATTATTTGGCAATAAATGAACCTAAATATAGTAAATACCTTTATACAGAAAGTGCCCATAGCGCGCTAAATGTTAGTGAGGTAGCCCCTGTGTATAACCCTGATGCTGAGCTGGTAGACGCTCGTATAGTAGTAAGAGATAACTTTGACGCCCTTCTGACTAAGTATCCTAACTTATTGATATTTGGGGAAGATGTTGGTAATATAGGTGATGTAAACCAAGGATTAGAAGGATTGCAGAAGAAATACGGAGTGACCAAAGTATCGGATACAGGGATACGTGAAGCGACCATAGTAGGGCAGGGGATAGGTATGGCGATGCGCGGCTTGCGCCCTATAGCTGAAATACAGTACTTAGACTATATACTCTACGGACTACAAACCTTAAGTGATGACTTAGCATCGCTGCATTACCGTACTTTTGGGCGACAATCAGCTCCGCTAATTATCAGAACACGCGGACACCGTTTAGAGGGTATTTGGCACGCAGGTTCACCAATGGGAATATTATTGCACGCCTTACGCGGGGTTTGTATCCTCACCCCAAGAAATATGACCAAAGCAGCAGGCTTCTATAATACTTTATTGCAAAGCAATCAGCCTGCGGTAGTGGTAGAGTGCTTGAACGGTTATCGTCTGAAGGAAGCTATGCCAACTAACCTCACCGAATTTACCACTCCTATAGGGGTAGTAGAAACCCTGCGTGAGGGTAAAGACCTGACTGTAGTATCGTACGGCTCGACCTTGCGCATCGTTACAGAGGTAGCAGATGAGTTATCGGCACTTGGTATAGAGATAGAAATTATAGATGTACAGTCGTTAGCACCTTTTGACTTGCGACACGACATAGTGAAGAGTATACAGAAGACCAACAGATTATTAGTAGTAGATGAAGATATGCCAGGGGCTACTTCGGCATACATTTTGCAGAAGATAGTAGAAGAACAAAACGCTTATCAGTACTTAGATAGTGCACCGCAAACATTAGCAGCGGGTAATCACCGTCCGGCATATGCTACTGATGGTGATTATTTTTCTAAGCCTAATGCTGATAGTATTATTGAGAAGATATACAGCATAATGCACGAAGCGAATCCGCATAAATATCCAAAATTGCTATAAGCCCTGTGGCTTATAGCAATTCGTCATCGGTATCTTCTTGAAAGTCGTTTAGTAGGTTGTCAATAGCACGTCTATCTTTTTTGGTAGGGCGGCCTTCTCCTTTCTCGCGATAGTAATCTTGAGCCAGTTGCTGTAGTTCAGCTTGCTCAAAAGCTTCAGGAGGCGTATTGTCTTGTCGGTAGAGATTTACCAACTTAGCTCCTACGCGGCTTTCAGGTATATCAAGTACCTCTAATTGGTAGTTGATTTGGTTTTTACGCACTGTGATAGAGTCGTTTTTATAAACTTCTCTTGAAGGTTTTACCGTTTCACCATTGATTCGGATATGTCCTTTTTTGCAGGCTTCGGTGGCGATATTACGCGTTTTGTAATAACGAACGCACCATAGATATTTATCAATTCGCATATTTATAGAAAATTTAAAATCATAATAGGCGCAAAAGTAAGAAATAATTTTGTATCTTGCGCCCTAAAATTAAGACAATATTTTTATATGATAAACAAAATTATATTCAGTATCAGTGTGATAGGGCTACTCTTTGCCGTATCTTGTAAAAAAAATGATAGCAAAACCGCTACCCCTCCGCGCGATGTAACCGAAGTGAGAAATGAAAATAATGCAGCAATAGAGAAGTTCCTCAAGACCCATAGCTATACTTTTTCGCCTACTGCGACCATTTCGGAAACCGTAGTTTTTACAACTACCAGCAATACAGCAGATGCTATTTTTAATAATAGCAACTTAAAACGTTTGGAGTTAGATGTATATGATGCTAATAGCCAAAGAGTGCGCCATACGCTTTATTATATGATACTACAGGAAGGCGTTGGTACGACTACTACTATAGCCGATTCGGTATATGTGAACTACAAAGGTCAGCTACTTGACCTCAGTGTATTTGACAAGACAGAAACTCAGTCACTCTCTTATTGGATGGATTTGATTGGCAATATAGTTACACAACGACCTGCAGGTACTATTAAAGGTTTTAGAGAAGGAGTTGCCCTGCTGAAATCGTCTGCTGATAATAAACTTTCAAATAATACAGATGGTACACTAAATGCGCCTACTGATGGAGGTATAGGAGTATTCTTTATTCCTTCTGGATTAGGGTATTTTAGCAATACACAATCGAAAATACCTGCTTACTCGCCTCTTATCTTTACAGTCCGCCTCATTGCTACTCGCCGAGCAGACCACGACCACGATGGTAAAAAATCAATAGACGAAATAGTACGCGATCCTTATGGTATTGTAACCTATCCAGACTGCGATGCTAAAAAAGATAGAACTTACTTGCCTGATTATTTAGACGCTGATTGCAAATAACAGATGAAGAGACATATTCCTAATATTATTACTTTGTGCAATCTGCTATGCGGCTGTATAGCAGTGATATATGCTGCGGGCGGGAATGTATATGTAGCTGGAGGATGGGTGCTATTAGGTATCTTTTTTGATTTTTTTGATGGCTTTTTTGCTCGCTTACTAAAGGTAAAATCAGAAATAGGACTGCAATTAGACTCATTGGCAGATATGGTGACCTCAGGAGTAGTACCTGGTATAGCTATGTATCAAATGCTACAGCTGAGTGATATGATGGAGAGTGCTAATACTTGGGTAGTATATCTGCCTTATGTAGGTTTTTTTATTACATTGGCTTCGGCTTATCGTTTGGCTAACTTCAATATAGATACACGGCAGACAACAGGCTTTATAGGGCTTCCAACACCTGCGAATACATTGTTTATTATTTCATTAGCAGTAATACAAAATACTGGTACGGTAGCCTTATTGCATAGTACTTGGGTATTATTAGTAATAACTATAATGAGTAGTTATCTGCTAAATGCTAATTTGCCTTTATTTGCACTGAAATTTAAGGATTATTCCTTTAAGAATAATGCTGTGAAGTATATATTTTTAGCTATTAGTGTATTGCTGATAGCTATACTGAAAGTGATAGCAGTACCTATTATTATTTTGCTGTATATTTTACTTTCTTTAATAACGAAGAGATAAATCTTGCTTCATTCTATCTAAGTTAATCTTAGGAGTTTGTTGCACAAAGATAACACTATCAATAACTACTTGCTTAGAGGTAGGGTATATGCCCAGACTATCTATAAGCAAGTAGTTTTTTTCTTTAAAGTGTAGTAGGTAAGGCATTTTTTGTAATGAAATATCGGTAATACCTCCCTGTTTAATATAGTTCTTCAGCATAGGACTTAGTGAGAGAGTATCATTTTGAAAGACTTTTAGTTGCTGTCCCTGCCTAATAGCAATAACTTTCTCTTTGTATTTGCTAAAGATGAGCATCTCTTGGGTAGTGGATAGTTGGTATTTATTATAAAAGAGCACTACTTGCATGATAATGATACTTATTAAGATAGCTTTTACAGCTCTTTGGTGTTGGTAGTGTCGCCACCAGATGATGGTTATAACAATTAACAAAGAGGCAATCAACATAAGTGTGTTGAACTGTATGTTGCGAATGATAAAGAACTCTTGTTCGGCTATGAGTCGTATTAATGTGTTCATAAGCCATATTAGTTTTTCTGTGATGAGTACCACAATATTAGGTAACCCCACTGTAGAAGCTAATAGTAAACAGAGAATGCCAAGAATGAGAATAGGTTGTAATAATGGTACTACCACTATATTAGCAATAAAGAATAAGATAGAAAATTGATGAAAATAGTATAAACTAATAGGTATTACTACTATTTGAGCTGTAAAACCTACCGTTACTAATGACCATATGTATCTTACATATTTATTTTCTGGAAACCACCAGCATAGAGTAATTGGGTAAAAGGTTAATATAGAGAATACAGCAGCATAACTGAGCTGAAAGCCTACATCATATAGGTAGGAAGGATTGATAAGCAATAAGAAAAGCATAGAGAGCATAAGTGAATCAAACCGTCCTCCTTTATCTCGAATAAGAAGAGAGAAACCAATAAGATTGAACATCAGGGTAGCACGTAGTACAGAGGGAGAACAGCCTGCTATTAGTGCAAAAGCCCATAAACCTATTGATAAGATTAGGTAGCGGATAAGTCGGTAAGATAAGAGCGTATTGGGTATTTTTTGTAAGAAGAAAAGTAGTATAGAGGTTATAATACCTACGTGTAGGCCTGAAATGGCTAAGATATGTACTGCACCAGCATCTACATAGTTTTGATAGAGTTCTTCATCTAAATCATTGCGTTTTCCTAATAAAAGCGTTTTTAGTACAGAGGCACTTTCATTATTGAAATGTTTATCTATAGTAGTAGCTAAATAGTTGCGTAAGTATTCTATATGGCTTTTTATATCTCTGTGCTTATTATTTTTTTCAATATGCCCTACTGATTGTACATAAGCACGCCAATAGATACCTTTCCGCTTCATATACGTCTTATAATCAAACTGATAAGGATTTTTAGGAGGATTTATAGGTTTGCACTCTGCTATGAAAAATAATTCATTATTAGGCTCTATTGTTTTTATAATATTAGTGCTAATTTTGGAAGGGAAAAAACAAAGCATCTCACCATTTACTTTCTGATGGTCTGCAGATATTACTTTAATTTTAAAAGTAGTGCCGAAGTCTGTTTTAGCAGTTTGTTCTATCACGCGGGCGTGTAATAGATAGTATTGATTAGGAGAGAGTACCTGAGTATAGTGATTTTTATCAGCAATAGGAGAACGTAGAGCTACTATAAATATACCTACACTTACTGAAGTAAGAAAGGTGTGTAGCATAAGTCCGTGCCGGAAGTAGTACCTTTTGGTAAATAAAAACTGGTGAATAGCTAAAGTTACAATTGTAGAACAACAGACGCTTAGAGCTATAAAAAAAGAGGGTAACACTATGTTAGTAATAGTGATACCCCCTATTATTCCTAATAATATTGTTAATATGAAAAGATTTACAAATCTCACATCACTCGTTTTGCAATACGGAAAGCTTTCTTATAGTAAGCATCACTAAGTGAAGAAATAACGACTCCTCTTTTAGAGGAAGCATGAATAAATTTAACTTCTCCACCATCAACATCAACAACTAAACCTACGTGTGATATTCTATTTTTTCTTAAGGTTTTAAAGAAAAGCAAATCACCTACTTGTACGTTTGATAACTTGATTTTCTTTCCTTGTGTAGCCATCTCTTGTGATGAACGAGAAAGAGGTATCTCTATAGATTTAAAAGCTGTACTTACAAAGCCTGAGCAGTCCATTCCTTTGCGTGTAATACCTCCGTGTCGATAAGGAGTACCTAAATAGGAAAAAGCAGTATCTAAAAGTATCTTTTGTTGTTGAGTATCAGCTTTGCTTTCTGATAAGGCTGTGAGTGCAATATCTATACTTTCGTTCTCTTCTTCCTCTTCTAAAAGTTCTTCATCTTCTAAATCATCTTGTATATCTTCTGCTTTAGTTGTGTTCTCAGCATATTGAGTAGGGGCAATAGTCTTTTTGGTGGCTTTCCTTCTTTTAGCAGAAGCTACAGTTTTTCTTTTAGCATTATGCCGTACAGCTACTTTGCGCTTTTGAGCTATTTTATTATTTTTTTTACTAGCAACAGTCTTACTGTTCTTCTTTTTAGGAGGAGAGTAAGTCTTTTTCTTAGGATTTCCTTTGTTTGTTAACGTTGTTGCTACTGTAACAGTTGCTTTAGTTGCTATGTTTTCTTTTATATTCGTACTTTCGGTGAAAGACGATAAACTGAATAATAGTATAAATAGGCTTAAAAGTCTTAAAATGTGCATAATTACATAGGTTTAAATGAATATTTTTTCTTTTTGTTTTATCATAAGAGTTTCTCCCTTTGTATCTAAATCAAAGTCGATACTATCTCCTTGCTGTATGTGATTAGAGACAATTTCTTCTGCTAAAATGTCTTCTACATACTTTTGAATAGCGCGTTTTAGAGGTCGTGCTCCGTACTGCTTATCATACCCTTTTTCAGCTATAAAGTTCTTAGCTTTTTCGCTTAATTGTACCTCATATCCTAAATCTTTGATGCGTGAGTAGAGCTTAGATAGCTCAATATCAATAATCTTAAAGATATTTTCTTTGCTAAGCGGATTAAAAGTAATCACATCATCAATACGGTTTAAGAACTCAGGTGCAAATACTTTCTTGAGAGCATTCTCTACTATTGACTTCTCATTAGCTTCTGATTGAGCCATTCTAGCTGAAGTGCCAAAGCCTACTCCTTGTCCGAACTCTTTTACTTGGCGCGCACCAATGTTAGAAGTCATTATGATGATAGTATTTCTAAAATCAATTTTTCTACCTAAGCTGTCGGTTAAGAAACCATCATCTAATACTTGCAGTAGCATATTGAATACATCAGGATGTGCCTTTTCAATCTCATCTAAGAGTACTACTGAATAAGGCTTGCGTCGCACTTTTTCTGTAAGCTGTCCACCCTCTTCATAGCCGACATAACCAGGAGGGGCTCCGATGAGGCGTGTAGTTGAGAATTTTTCCATATACTCGCTCATATCTATGCGAACCATTGTATCTTCAGAGTCAAATAACTCTTTAGCCAATACTTTAGCCAATTGGGTTTTACCTACCCCTGTTTGCCCTAAGAATATAAATGACCCAATTGGTTTATTAGGGTCTTTCAGCCCTGTACGGTTGCGCTTAATCGCTTTAACCACCTTTTCTACCGCTTCGTCTTGTCCGATGATTTTCGACTTCATAATGGCTGAAAGCTCAGCGAGTTTGTTCATCTCGGTTTGTGCAATACGGCTAACAGGTATACCGCTCATCATCGAAACAACATCAGCAATGTGCTCTTCAGTTATTACATCGCGGTGTAGCTTAGAGTCTTGATCCCATTTTCGGTTTAACTCAAGTAACGAATGTTCTATTCGTTTTTCGTTATCGCGTAAGTGGGCAGCTTCTTCAAATTGTTGGCGAGAAACAGCATCATTTTTAGCTCTGGTAGCTTTTTCTAACTGTTCTTCTACTTCCAATATATATTTTGGAATTTTGAGCTGTGTAATGTGTATTCTCGATCCTGCCTCGTCAAGAGCATCAATAGCTTTGTCGGGTAAATATCTATCAGTTAGATAACGGTTCGTGAGCTTTACACAAGCCTCTAAAGCCTCATCACTATAGATTACATTGTGATGTTCTTCATATTTTCCTTTTATATTTTTAAGTATTTGTATAGTCTCGTCTATATTAGTAGGTTCTACCAATATCTTCTGAAAACGACGCTCTAATGCCCCATCTTTCTCTATAGATTGACGGTACTCATCAAGAGTAGTAGCGCCAATACATTGAATTTCGCCACGTGCAAGGGCAGGTTTAAACATATTTGAGGCATCTAAGCTACCAGTGCCGCTACCAGCACCCACTAAGGTATGTATCTCATCAATAAATAAGATAATATCACGGTTTTTTTCTAGCTCGTTCATTATGGCTTTTAGCCGTTCTTCGAACTGTCCTCTGTATTTAGTGCCTGCTACTAATGACGCTAGATCGAGGGTAACCACTCTTTTGTTATACAATACTCGTGCCACTTTTCGCTGCACAATACGCAATGCCAATCCTTCAGCTATAGCACTCTTTCCTACTCCTGGTTCTCCTATTAGCAAAGGATTGTTTTTCTTACGTCTTCCTAATATTTGTGATACCCGTTCTATTTCTTTTTCTCTTCCTACTACAGGGTCTAATAAACCTTGTTCAGCTAATAAGGTTAGGTCTTTTCCGAAATTGTCGAGTACTGTTAGTTTGCGTTGCCCTAAGGGAGCATTGGGGTTTTGCGGACTTCTGAAAGGGCGTCCTTCGTGAGGAAGTCTATAGTCACGCTCGTATTCTTCTACTTCGTTTGTAGGCGGAGTAAAAGTAGTGGTAGCTGTAGGGGTGGGAACATTTATTTGAAAATTGTCCTCACGTATAGGTTGAAACTTAGCTTTTACACTGTCGTAAGTTACTCCTAACTTATTAAATACCCTTGTAGTAGGGTCATTCTCATTGCGCAAAATGCTTAATAATAAATGCCCTGTATTTATAGTTTCCGTTTGAGAACGCTTTGCTTCTAAGTAGGTAGCTTGCATAGCTCTTTCTGCCTGCACTGTGAAGTGAATGGCATTAAAATTAGGAGGATTTAACCCTCTTGCCGAAGTGAGGGTGTGGATATGTTGCCGTAGTCTGTCCATATCAGTATGCAGACTTTGCAGTATTTCTATCGCTTTACCTTCACCTTCTTGTATCATTGCCAACACAAAGTGCTCAGTGCCTACGCTCGATTGCCCCAGCCGCACTGCTTCCTCTTTGCTGTATGTGAATATCCTTTTGACTCTTGGTGAAAAGTTGTCGTTCATAATTTATAAATCTCCTCTTGTATTAAAATAAATCTTTTATCGATTGCAAAAATTATTCCAATTTTTTTGCCTCATCT
>NZ_KN389983.1:74460-91090 GCF_000213295.2 Capnocytophaga sp. oral taxon 329 str. F0087 | reverse complement strand
TGCCTCATCTATACATCTGTGCAAAGGTAGTAAAAAAAATGATATAACAAAAGATTTTTCTGAAATATTTTATTTTACAAAAAGTTCATTGCGCACCGTAAATTCTATTTTTTCTGTTATTAGCCATTCCTCTAAAATAGGATTGATAACCTCTTTAGTATAAGGCATTTTTATAAGTATATCTGAAGGACGAATAGGAGCTTTTTTCAGTAGCTCCCATAGTTCTTCTCTCACTTGTTTTTTGTCTATTTTTTTAGGCTTATGGTGAGCAATACAGTTAGAGCAAATACCGCAGGGGTGAGTAGTTTTCTCTCCGAAATACTCAAGCAATTGCTGGCTTCGACATTTTTTTTCGTTGTTTAAATACCTATATACTTCTTGCTGTAGGGCTAATTTAGTATGGTTGTATTCTTTGATGTTTTTACTGATACTGTTGATAGTGCGGTCGTCATCTCTAGGCAGATTGAAAGTTATTTGTACATCTGATTGTTTGTTCTTTAGTACTCCCATACCATCTCGGTCTATTTGCTCAAGATAATCAATGAGCTGATAGTAATTCAAGTCAGTGTATTCGGTTATTTTAGCAGTATCTAAAACCACTGGCTGACTATAAATTAGGGGATACGTACGTGCCAAATAAAAAAGAGTCGCACTTAAGTGCCTATGGGTGTGGTCATACTCTATCAAGGTTGGAATAGGGGCAGTAAGCTGAAAACTTACTTTATTATTGAATTGCTGACTAAGCGAAATTACTGAAAACCTATCTAATGCCTGTAAAGCGTTGTACGTTTTTAGGGTAGGGAGTTCATATAGCATACAAAAGTCAGGAAACATAAAACCATAAGTTTCATTAGTACCTTCGCCTATCGCTATTTTGAAATAACTATTGAGCTTAGCATAAACCAATTTCAAGAATGGAATATCTATCAGATAATCGCCCATTAGCTTTTCAGCAGTCTCAATGTCTGTTTCGTTGTAAATCATTATAGCCGATGCCGCTTTGCCATCGCGTCCTGCTCGTCCTGCTTCCTGAAAGTAATCTTCTAAGGTCAGAGGGATATTCCAGTGAATAACCATTCGCACATCGGGCTTATCAATCCCCATACCAAAGGCATTAGTAGCCACCATTATACGTACTTCATTGTCTAACCATAGTTTTAGTCGTTTGTTTTTCTCTTCAGAAGTCAGTCCTCCGTGAAAGAAAGTAGCAGTAAATCCTTGTGAGATAAGTAAGGAAGCCAAAAAGTCTGTGCCATTTCTACTTCGGGTGTATATGATAACACTGCCTTCGTTTTTCTTCAGTATCTGAAGCAAAAGATGGTGTTTGTCGTCCTCTTTGAATACTTTATAGCTGATATTGGGGCGAGCTAATGAAGTACTTACTATTGTTGCCTTTTCGATGGATAGCAGTTTTAAAATATCATGTTGCACCTTAGGGGTAGCTGAAGCCGTAAGGGCTAATAGAGGCACTGTAGGAAACTGCTCTTTTAGCCATTGGCATTTGAAATAAGCCGGACGAAAATCTTTGCCCCAATGCGATACGCAGTGTGCTTCATCGATAACCAAAAGGTTGATGTTCATTACCTTTAGGAAATTTTGTACTATTTCTTGTTGTAGTCGTTCGGGTGATAGGTATAAGAATTTGCACCCTGAGTACAAGGCATTGTTCAGCAAGCGTTCTAACTCGCGATAAGGCAGACTACCGCCTAATGAAATAGCATTAATACCCTTATTTTTTAGCGCATTTACTTGGTCGGTCATCAGGGCTATTAGGGGCGACACTACTATGCAAATTCCTTCTTTAAGCATAGCAGGTACCTGAAAGGTTATTGATTTTCCTCCTCCTGTAGGCATTAGTGCCAATGTGTCATTCCCTTTTAAAACTGATTCAATAACTGTTTTTTGTGGTGGACGAAAACTGTCAAACCCCCAATATTTTTTTAGTATTAGTTCAGGGCTTTCCATAGCCATATCAGTGTTGGTAAGCAGGGCGGACTAACTGAGGAAAGTCAATAAATGGATTTCTATTGCCTTGTGCTGTTTGTATCACATTATTGCGCTGCCGTTCAAAGTCTGAAACAGGGTCTTCATCATTCCATTTTAATAACATTTCAAGTCCACCGGTGCTAATATCACTATTCAGTTCTTCATTATAGCGCAAGTTTAGGTATAAAACCATCCGTGCGACATCGCCTTTCCATTCATCACCTGGGTACCAAGCACTTCCTATCAGTTTAGCCTCTCCTTCCCCTTCAGTAAAAGGGTGATTGCCTCGTCTTGAATTTACGCTTTTGTCGCACACTCTTAAGTGATGTAGGTCAGTAACCGCCTGAGTCACAATTTTTGATTTTGGGTAAATATGCTCGGTGTTGAACGTAGTTGGTGAATAACGTTTATTTCCTTCATATTCTTGCCAAAACCGCTCTTCCCCTGTGTAGACCAATACTACATTTTCAGGATTTTTTTTGCTAGCATCTGCTTTGTATAGGTATTTATGGCGGTCTTTATAACTTAAGAAGTTTGTGTGCTTAGCGATAGTAAGGGTAGCCAACTCATCATATAAGGCTTTTCCTGTTTTTTTAAAATCAACTCCTTGGTAATAGGCTTGTAGTTCAGTAGGTACCGTTACTTTTACTGGTTGTAACGGCGCGTTTTTATGAGTTTGGGTACACGATAAGAGTAGCCCTAAAAACAATATAAAATAAATCTTTTTCATTCACTTTTTGTGTTACTTGTTATTGGTATTCTTTTTCTAATCATTACATAGAAACTGAAATTCAGTAAAGTATTCGTACTTTTCTTCAGGTCTGAGTATTACACTGTCAAAATGAGGGTGTTTGGTAGCATCGGCATAGCCTTGTGCTTCAAAACAGATACCTCTGCTTTGTCCTATAGTCTTGCGATGAGCTACCTCTAATAAGGGCAGGTAATAGCCTGCGTATATGTGTAGCACAGGGTGATTAGTGCGTACTGTCATCACTAAGCTGCCCTCGCTGTTGGTTAGGGTAGCCATTATTTTTTCAGCATGTATTTCGCGCACAAACGAGTTGTCGGTATGAGCATATACTTTTTGACCCTTGCGGTAGTCTAAAGGTGAGCCTGCTACAGAAGGTCGTTCGCCTGTAGGGGTGAAAAAGCCTTCTTCTAAAGGTACATATTTATCAGCAGTTATTTGCAGCGTATTGCCCAGAATATCAGTGTCACTTTCATTTAGGTTGAAGTATGTATGCTGGGTAAGGTTTAAGATTGTAGGGGCATCGGTAGAGCCTTGGTAGTCTATACGCAGTTTATTGTCTTCGGTGAGAGTGTAGGTTACACGTACTACTACTTCCCCTGGGTAGCCCTCTTCGCCGTCTTTGCTAATATATTGCAGAGTTACAGAAGGATTTTTACCATTTTCTTTCACTAATACTTCCCAAAATACACTATCAAATCCTGTAAAGCCTCCGTGTATTTGGTTTTCGCCCAGATTGCAGTTTACTTGTACCTCTTTATCGTCTATATAGGCTTTCCCATACTTGATGCGCCCTGCATTACGCCCTATTACGGCACCCAGATAGGGATATTCAGCTCTATAACGATCGCTTATGTATTCTTCGAAGGTATCAAACCCTAATACACATTCTACTTTTTTACCTTTTACAGGTACTTTTATAGAGTTGATGATGCCCCCAAAGTTCATCACACTCACTTCCATACCGTTAGCATTGCGCAAAACGACAGTTTGCAATAAATCTGTATTGTATGTCTTCTTCATTACTTACTTAATTTTAGGCAAAGATAAAAAATAATTATCAATTGGCAATTATTTTTTATCTTTGCCACTGATAACCTAAAAACGTATTATACTAATGAAAAGACTTTTATTAGCCAGTACCTCTACTGTTTATGGAGGTACCTATCTGTCTTATTTACAAGAAGAGCTTACTGACTTTTTTGCAGGAATTGATAAAATTCTCTTTATACCTTATGCACGCCCCAGTGGTATCACTCACGATGAATATACCGCTATTGCACAGCAGGGCTTTGAAAAGATACAGAAGAGGGTAGTGGGGCTACATACCTTTGCCGACCCTAAAGCAGCATTAGCGCAAGCAAAAGCTATCTTTACAGGGGGAGGCAATACTTTTTTGCTTGTTACACGCTTGTACGAACTCGGTTTGATGTCTATTTTGCGCGAGGTGGTAGCTGGAGGGACGCCTTATATGGGTACTAGTGCAGGTAGTAATATAGCAGGACAGACGATGCAAACCACTAACGATATGCCTATTATCTATCCGCCTTCTTTTCAGACGCTGGGGGCTGTGCCTTTTAATATCAATCCGCATTATTTAGACCCTGACCCTCATAGCAAGCACAAGGGCGAAACGCGTGAAACTCGCATTAAAGAGTTTCATAAGTTTAACGATATACCCGTAATAGGTTTGCGAGAAGGCAGTTGGCTACGAATTACTGATGACCAAATAGAGCTAAAAGGCAATCTTACTGCCCGTGTTTTCTTAAAAGACCAGCCTCCTTATGAAACCACTGATTTAAGCCCTGTATACCCCTAAAAATAAAGAGACGATGTTTTTGAGCATCGTCTCTTTATTTACTAATTATCTAAAATTCTTAATTCATTTTAGGTGCAGCCATAGTGCCAGTGATTTCTATATCAAAAATCAAATCGCTATTAGGTGGGATAACATCACCTGCTCCTGCTTCGCCATATCCTAAAGTTGCTGGGATAAATACGCGTATCTTATCGCCTACTTTCATAGTGAGAAGAGCTTCTTTGAACCCAGGTATCAATTGAGCTGAAGGAGTATAAGGGAAAGGAATAGGTTGATAACCGTTTTGTTGCTCGCGCATAGCTTGGTATTTGCCATAACTTTCTTCTACTTCTTTGATGTTAGAGTCAAAAAGAGCCCCGTTGCGCAAATAACCTGCATAGTTTACCATTGCAAATTCGGTTTGCTTAGGTTGTTTACCTTCGCCATTGTTTATAGTAAAGATTTTTACTCCAGAAGGCAGTACTTTAGCTTGAGGTTCTTGCACTTTTATTTCTTCTAAAAACTTAGCAGAAGCACGTTTTACACGCTCTTCTTTCTCTTTTTCTCTTTCAGCTACACTTTTGAAGTAGTTGTCGAATACCTTTACAGCATCAAACTTTTCAGCGTCTTTTCCGTTGGCAACAATAGTGATATTCTTTATTTTGATGTCTTCATTAGGGCGGTCTTGACCATTTCTTGGAGCCTTAGCGATAGCATCTATCACCTCTTCACCTTTTACTGTTTCGCCAAATACTGTGTGTCTGCCGTCTAAGTGTGGGGTAGGTACTTGAGTGATGAAGAACTGGCTGCCATTGGTGTTAGGGCCAGAGTTTGCCATTGATAAAATCCCTTTTTTGTTGTGCCTAAGTGAGGGTACAAATTCATCTTCGAAGCGGTAACCAGGATCGCCCATACCAGTGCCGGTGGGGTCACCACCTTGTATCATAAAACCATCTATTACACGGTGGAAAATAGTACCATTGTAGAAAGGTTTTCCTTTGTATTCTACTTTTACGAAATTGTTTTTACCTTCGGCTAAGGTTACAAAGTTAGCTACCGTAGTAGGTACTTCTTTGTAGTTGAGTTTTACCACAATATGTCCCTTAGTAGTTTCGATGTCAGCAAAAAGACCATCGCCTAAATCTTTATAGGCTTTCTTTTGCGAATTGCAACTAAAGAATACAAACATTGCCGATAGCAATGCGATTAAATTCATTTGTCTCATATACTTATTTAAATAAAATTACTTATTCAGGGCGAGGTAATACCTTCTCTGGATTCTTTTCTATTTTAAAAACTTCTATTTTGGCTATAATAGGCTGGTTATAGCTTATTTTATCTTTATCGCCTCGATAGCCATATGCCACGCTTGACGGAAAAAAGAACACCCCGCTTTCTTTCTCTTTTAATAGTTTGAGAGCTGAGCGCAAGCCTTGGAAAACTTCTTCTTTATCTACATGATAGCGGTATTCGCCATCAGGTTTTTCTTGGTACAGTTCATTACCATTTAGGTCTGACAGGCTATAGTCATAAGTTACTATATCGCCAAACTGTGCTGTGTAATCAGCTTCAGGGTTTTGGTGTAGGTAGTAAAACTTAAATCCGTGCTGAGAGTCTAAGAAAGTATGCAGCGTGTCCTTTTTGATGATATCGTCTATCAGCGCTTGCTCTTTTGCTAAGAGGGCTTTGTTCTTTACAGCTGATTCTTTCAAGAAAGTGCTAGTCTTCTTACTTACAGGATGGCGTGCTTGTCGGTCAGCACAACCTACCAAAACTATGCCAAGGGCACTTAGGAGGCCTATTTTTTTTAGTATATTCATTATTTTATTAACTGTTCTTTTGTATGAAATCAGGAAGTACACTTCTGAAGTAGGTTACAGCCTCTTCTATAGTGCCATCATATCTGCCGCCTGCCGCATTGATATGTCCGCCGCCGTTAAAATGCTCGCGTGCAAAACGATTTACATCGGTAGTGCCTTTAGAGCGCAATGACATTTTAACGTAATCCCCCTCTTGAATAAAAATCACTGCCAGACGGGTGTTTTTTATCGTCAGTCCGTAGTTTACAAAGCCTTCGGTATCGCCCTTTTGGTGGTTGTGCTGCTGTAACTCTTCAGAAGTCAGGGTGATGTAGGCAGTATCCCACTCTTCTACATACACCAAGTTTCTTAAGGCTACGCTTAGCAACTGTAACTTATTGTACGAATTGGTGTCGAATACCAGACTGTTTATCTGGCTATTGTTAGCCCCTTGATCTATCAAGAAAGCCCCAATTCTGAGCGTATCGCTGGTAGTAGTAGGGTATTTAAAATTGCCAGTATCGGTCATTAGCCCTGTGTATAGGCAGGTAGCTATATCACTATTTATAAGAGCTTTGTCGCCCATTGCTTCTATAAATCTGTACACCATCTCGCAGGTAGAACTCGCACTCGGGTCAGAAAAAGTTACTTGAGCGTAATCTTCTGGTGCTTGGTGGTGGTCTATCATTACAAAGGTAGCTGCTGTTTGCTTTTCTAATAGTCCGCTAAGACTATCAGCGCGCTTTAGGGAATTGAAATCAAGTGTGAAAATAAGCGTAGAAGCCTCTATTTGAGTTTTTGCCCTCTCTTGGTCGTTGTCGTATATGATAATATCATCAACCGCAGGTAGCCATTTTAAAAACTCAGGGAAATCATTAGGCGACACCACTGTAGCATTTAGCTGAAGCTGCCTTAGGTAGAGGCATAACCCCAAACAACTTCCGATAGCATCGCCATCAGGATTTTTGTGGGGTATAATGCTTATTATAGGCTGCTGCTGTAGCCACTTACAAGTTGTTTCAATATCGTGTGTATTCATATTATTGTCGCGCTTTTAGCTTTTTGATAAGTTCAGGCACTACACTGAAAGCATCGCCTACTACTCCGTAGTCGGCAGCCTTAAAGAAAGGAGCTTCAGGGTCGTTATTGATTACCAATTTCACTTTAGAACCGTTTACGCCTGCTAAGTGCTGTATAGCTCCTGAAATGCCGATAGCTATATAAAGGTTAGGAGCTACAGGTTTTCCGGTTTGTCCTACGTGCTCAGCGTGAGGACGCCAACCCATATCGGCAACGGGCTTAGAGCAAGCTGTTGCAGCCCCGAGTACTTCGGCAAGTTCCTCGATGATACCCCAATTCTCTGCCCCTTTTAGTCCGCGTCCGCCTGATACTACTATAGCAGCCTCGTCTAACGATACTTTATCAGTGCCTTTTTCGACAGCCGTTACTTGTACATCGAAATCAGTATCAGCAAGAGTAGGCACGAAAGGCGTTACAACTGCATCGGTAGGATTTTCTTTTACCCCGAAAGCATTGGGGGCAATGCTCAATAGTTTTACAGGAGTAGAAAGTTGCTGGATAGCGATAGCTTTATTAGAAAATACGTGGCTCTTTACGCTAAAAGTACTGCCGTTTTCGGGCAGCGAAATTACGTTGGCAGCGTAGTCAGCTTTTAGATAGATAGCCAATAGAGGGGCTATATGTTTAGCCTGCGATGAGGCACTGAGTACTACTACCTTAGCATCTTCTTGTGCTGCTGCTTGTTGTAGTGCGTGAGCTACCGCTTTAGCAGAAAAGTGTTGTAACTTTTCATCGTTTAGTGTCAAGACCTTATCTACCCCATAAAAACCTAGTTTTTCAGGGTTTTCTACATTTACAGCAAGGGCTACTAAAGGTACATTTTGTGCGGTAGCAAGGCTACGTGCATAGGTAGCTACCTCGTAAGCTGATTTCTTTACTTTTCCGTTTTCAGCATCAATATATATTAGAATGGACATTTTTTTACTTTTTAGGGGTTAATAAGTTAGATTACTTTAGCTTCGTTTTCGAGCAGATTGATGAGCGTGTCTAAATCATCGGCAGCTATCATCTTTACAGGTTGTTTAGCAGGCATTTTTTCAAAGCCAACAATAGTCGTTCCTTTGCTTGCTGCTTCAGCAGCTCGTACATCGATGGCTTTGGTACGCGCTGCCATTAGGTTGCGCATATTGGGTATGCGTAGGTCTTTCTCTTGGGTAAGTCCCTTTTGCCCAGCGATTACCAGTGGCAGCGATGCCGAAAGTAGCTCTTTGCCGCCTTCAACCTCGCGGGCTGCTGTTACGCTATTGCCTTCTATTTCTAATCCTATACATTTATTGATGAAAGGGAGGTTGAGCAGGGCAGCTAAGTAGCCGCCTACCATTCCACCGTTGTAGTCTAAGGACTCTTTGCCACAGATGATAAGGTCGTATGCCCCCTCTTTGGCTACTTTGGCTATTTCAGTAGCTACCATAAGGGCATCGGTAGGGGTGGCATCTATGCGGATAATGTCATCAGCCCCTATGGCATAAGCCTTGCGCAGTATAGGTTCTGTCTCGGCTGTCCCTACATTGATGAGGGTAATGGTTGTCCCCAATTTTTCTTTGAGCAATATAGCCTTAGTCAAGCAAAATTCATCATTCGGATTGATGATAAACTGTACGCCCGTAGGGTCGAATTTGCGATTATCAGGGGTGAAATTTATTTTGGAAGTAGTATCGGGAACACTACTGATGCATACTAATATCTTCATAATACTATTTGATAATAATGTTTACTTTTGAAAGGGTAAAAGTACGCTGTTTTGCGCAACTGTGCAAACTATTTGATAAAAAAATCGTACATTTGCACGCTAACTAATTGAAAATCTAATTGAAAGCAATGAACCCTCCTGTAGATGATATGCGCGTTTTAGGGCAATTATTGCGCTGCCCAGAAGGAGAAAAAGCACAAGCGGTAGGCGACTATCTTTTCTCTTCTAATAGCCAAATGATTTATACCACTATTGATTGTCTGCCTTTAAAAGCTCATATACGAGTGCTTGAAATAGGCTTCGGCAATGGCAAACACCTGCCTTATTTGCTAGAGAAAGCACCGCAACTACAGTATGTAGGAGCCGAAATCTCAGCAGCTATGGTAGCCGAAGCTATGGCTTATAACCACCAATGGGTGCAAGAGGGGCGTGCTACTTTCTGCCAAGTAACTGCTGAAGCATTGCCTATAACTGAACAACCTTTTCAGTTGTGTTTTTCGGTTAATACTATCTATTTTATCGATGACTTAGCACGCTATTGTGCCACTATCTATCAGAGGCTTGCCCCACAAGGATTGGTTGCACTGACGTTTATCGACAAGGCAGTAGGAGAGAAAGCCCCTTTTGCCAAAGAGGGATTTCAGTTCTATACCCCCGAACAGATAGCCGATATACTCGCTAAAGCAGGTTTTACAGCTATCAGTCAAAAGTCTTTTAGGGAAGTATTAACTACCAAAAACGGTAAAGAAATCACCCGTGACTATTGGGTAGTAACGGGTGAAAAATAGGGACTTACTTCATTTTTTGTACTAATTCGAGTTCATCTAAAGCTACAGTGGTGGTAAAGGCACCGTAATTGATGACGGCTTTTCCTTTTTCTATTTTGTCGATAGTACCCACACTGCGCCCGTCTTTTATACGGACACGGTCGCCGAGAGCCAGCGCGCGTTGTAACTTCTCTTTAGCAGCTCGTTCTTGTGCCATACGCTCTTTCTTCTCTTCCTTGCGCTGTTGGCGGATAGCCTCCATTTGCTGATGTACCTCTTCGGTAGTAGCTTTCTTTTCTTCTTTTTTCTGGCTGCGCTCTTCCTTGCTCAGCTGTTTGCGCTTAGCGTTTTCTGTCTCTATCAAACGCAGTATCTCGGCTATGAGCGGACGGCGTTTGCCATCGTAAAAGTAACGCTCCGCTAATTGGTCTACCCGCGATCCTAAGGTTATCATACGCTGACTTTGGTCGTACAGCTCTTGGTAGTTGATGAGTTTGCTCTTTATCTTGTCGTTTAGCTCTTCTAATCGTTTGGCCTCTTCGCGCGCTTTTATCTCCTCGTCTTTTAGCGTTTCGGCCGTCTTTTCCATTTTGCTGCGCTCTTTTTGCAGTTTGGCTATGGTGGCATCAAAGCGCACTTTTCCTTTTTCAATCTTTTTCTTAGCTCGGTTGATAAGGCTGAAAGGAATGCCATTTTTCTGTGCTACCTCAAAAGTGAAGGAGCTACCTGCTTCACCAATAATCAGCTTATAGATAGGTTCTAACGTCTTGTCGTTGAAAAGCATATTGGCATTAGAGGCGTGAGGCAATTCGTCGGCAAGTATCTTCAGATTAGTATAGTGAGTGGTGATAACCCCAAAGGCTTTGCGGTGGTAAAACTCTTCTAAGAAAGTCTCTGCCAAAGCTCCTCCCAGCTCAGGGTCGCTACCAGTACCAAACTCGTCTATCAGAAAGAGGGTGCGGTCATTGCATTTCCTCAGGAAATAATTCATATTCTTTAGGCGATAACTATAGGTACTCAGATGATTTTCAATTGACTGATTATCACCTATATCAGTAAGAATATGCTCGAATAGGCACATTTGTGACCGATGGTGTACAGGCACTAACATACCGCTTTGGAGCATCAGCTGTAGCAGTCCGATGGTTTTTAGGGTGATACTCTTACCCCCCGCATTAGGTCCGGATATTACAATAATGCGGTTATCATCCGTCAGCTCGATAGTCTGCGGATAGGTAGTAGCGCCCTTGCGCGCATTGCTAAGGTAGAGAAGAGGGTGATATGCCTCGCGCAGGGAGAGCGTGCGCTCTTCGGTTATATGGGGCAAAAGAGCGTGCATCTGATGGGCGTACTTAGCTTTGGCATAAATAAGGTCGATGGCTGTGATATAGCGCTGATAGTCCTTTAGCAGCTCTCTGAACTCACTTAAGAAAGCGGTGAGTTCGCGCAATATACGCTGTATCTCTTCGCGCTCATCATAGAGCAGGTTAGAAAGCTCGCGGGAGTAGAGCTCCGTCTGGCGAGGCTCTATATACACTATACTGCCCGTTTTGGAGCTACCCAGCACTGTGCCTTGCACCTTACGGCGGTACATAGCTTTTACTGCCAATACACGGCGATTATCGACCACCGTTTCGCGTATGTCGTCTAAATAGTCAGCAGTGTTGTACTCGGCAAGCGCACGACCGAAGCTCTCGTTTATCTTGCCTTTTAGCATACTCAGTTCGCGCCGAATATTTGCCAATGCAGGCGAAGCCTCACTCTTTATCTCGCCGTACTTGTCAAGCACTTTCTCGATAGCTGTAGTAATTTCAGTGGTATATTCTACACTATCAGCCGTAGCAAATAGAGTAGGGTAGAGCATAGCAAAATGCCTAAAGAAGGCTATTTGCGTATTTACCACCTCGCTTATTCGGTGTATGCGACTGATACCACTGGTTTCGAGCACTGCATTTTCTACTTTTAACAACTTAATTTCAGCCGATATAGGTTCGCAATAGTGTGAAGGGATAGCGTTGTTATTCTCTAATGAAGAGAGATACTCATTCACCTGCTGAAGAGCCATCCGCAGATTTTCTTTTTCGGTAAAAGGTTTGATGCGCAGCGCGTATTTCTTACCGAGTTCGGTAAGGCAAAGGGCTGCTATTTGGTTGAGTACCGTAGGGAACTCTAAGTCTTCGAGTGTTTTTGTATTCAAGGTAATGATGATATTAAGGGCTATAGGTAAGCCTTAGCCATAACAGGGTGCAAAAGTAGTGAATTTTTGTTAATAGACAATTGATTGCTTATCTTTTGGTGGGGCAAAAGAGACTGTCAAAAGGAATATTGCATTATTCGTAAGGTTTTGCTGTTTTTGTTGCTAATTTGATAATAGAATTTCTTTGGCATTCCTATATTCTTCGTATATTCATTGTATATCCTTCCTATACTCGAGGTATAATTGCGGAATTTTTAATATAAGTTGCGAAATAGCTAAAAAAACTCATATGGTTTAAAAACTTATAAAATTTGTTTATTTGAAAAAAAATATTTACCTTTGTGCTATCAATTTGTAACGAACTATGCGTTATACCCGACAGATACAGCTTTTTGGAGCTGATAACCAACAGAAGTTGCTGGAAAGCAAGGTGTTAGTAGTAGGAGTGGGCGGTTTAGGCTGTCCGCTATTACAGTTGCTCTCGTCAGTAGGCGTGGGCACGCTGGGCTTAGTTGATTTTGACAAAGTAGAAGCCCACAACCTGCACCGCCAATTTCTTTTTGACGAGGCTTGCGTAGGGATGCTTAAAACCGATGCCGCTGTAGCGCGTTTGCGAGCGCGCAACCCTCAGACGGTACTGCACGCTTACCCTTATGCCCTGACAGCTGACAATGTGTTTAGCACTATAGCCGATTATGATGTGGTGGTTGATGGCACTGATAACTTCAGTGTGCGCTACCTGCTCTCTGATGCTTGTGCTATCGCTCGCAAACCCTTAGTGTATGGAGCGTTGTATCACTATGAAGGGCAGGTGAGCGTTTTCAACGTTGAAAAAGACGGCTATACGACCTCTTACCGCGACCTTTTCCCCGTAGCACCGCAGCCTAATGAAGTGCCTACCTGTAATGAGGCGGGTATTCTGCCCACTATTTCATCGATGATAGCCCATTTTCAGGCAAATGAAGTGGTGAAACTCCTTATAGGCGACCTCAATAACGCACTTATTCATACTTTATTGCTGTTTAACACTCAGAATTATCAACTTACTAAAATAAAATACAATATGACGGACAAAAAAGCTCCCTCTACTGCTGAAGAAGTACAACAATTTAACTATCCCGCCTTCTGTCACCAACCTGTAGGAGACGAACTCACCACAGTTGAAGCCCTTGATGCTTTCTTAGCCCAAGAAAAAGCCGTTTTGGTAGATGTGCGCGAAGAGGATGAACAGCCCAAAATAGACCGATACACGGCTTTATCATTACCGCTCTCGGTACTGCCTACCCAATGGGAACAACTAAAGGCGTATGACCATATCTGCTTTGTATGTGTAGCAGGTGTGCGCAGTATGAAAGCCCTTAATTTTGCTAAAGAAGTATTGGCTGACAAAGACCTAAAGAGTTTTAAACAAGGCTTTTCGCCTTTAGTTAATGTGTAACCATAAAACCCTATATAATATGAAAAACATTTTTAAACAAGGGGCTATACCCGCTACATTGGTGGCTGAAAGCATAGCTAAACATCAGGTAAAGACGCAAATAGGCGGACATAGTATCTTCTTAGGACAGGTACGTGCTGACCAGATTGAGGGCAAAACGGTAAGTGCTATCCTCTTTACCGCTTATGAGGATATGGCAAACGAAAAAGTAGCTGAAATACGCGAAGACATCATCACAAAATACCAACTATCGTGTGCGCATATCTACCATTCGTTGGGCGAGATAAAGGCAGGCGAACTCTGTTTTTTCGTCTTCACCTCAGCCCCCCATCGGAAGGCAGCCATACAGGCTTGTGATGAAATGGTAGACCGCATCAAAAAAGAAGTACCTATCTTTGGCAAAGAACTCTTTGGAGATGGGACTCATCAATGGAAAACTAACAATTAATAAAAAATAAAGTGGTTAATATTACGCATAAAAGCAATACCCTGCGCCAAGCTATCGCTACCGCAGTAGTAGCCGTAAGTGCCGAAAGCACTATTGCAGCTATTAAAAACAATCAAGTACCCAAAGGGAATGTATTCGAGATGAGCAAGACAGCAGGACTATTCGCTGCCAAACGCACCAGCGATATGATACCTGACTGCCACCCGCTGCCTATTGAATATACACATATTAGCTTTGAGGTAAAAGAATTAGAGATACACATTTTTGTAGAGGTGCACACTATCTATAAAACAGGGGTAGAGGTAGAGGCAATGCACGCGGCTTCGGTAGTAGCCCTTACTCTTTACGATATGCTAAAACCTATTGACAAAGGCATAGAAATACGCAATATCCGTTTGGTAGAGAAGAAAGGAGGTAAAACTGACTACAAAGAAGCAGCCGAAGGGCTTACAGCATCGGTGATAGTATGTTCTGATAGTATTTTTGCGGGCAAGAAAGAAGATAAAGCAGGCAAGGCAATTATAGCACATTTAGAACGATATGCTATTCCGGCTACTTATACTATTATACCCGATGAAGTGGCTGATATACAGAGCCGTGTGAAAGAGGCTGTAAGTGCAGGTACCTCTTTAGTACTTATCACAGGAGGTACTGGCTTATCTCCTCGCGATGTTACTCCTGAAGCTGTACGTCCGTTATTAGACAAAGAAATAGAGGGAATAGCCGAGACTATTCGCAGCTACGGACAAGACCGCACTCCTTATGCTATGCTTTCGCGCAGTGTAGTCGGCACTATAGGTAATAGCTTAGTGCTTGCCTTACCAGGTTCGACCAAAGGAGCTACCGAGTCGATGGAGGCTATATTCCCTGCGGTACTGCATATCTTTAAAGTACTTAAAGGCGCAAGGCACGAGTAGAGAGACGAATTACGAAATAAGAAAGGCTTATGAGAAATAGAAAAGTTATCTTAATAGTATTATTAGTGCTAATGTTTGTATGTGTAGGATACCTAATTATAACCAGCAATAGTACATTAGCTAAAATAGTGTGGGGTATAGCAGGTATACTCTATACCATAACTTTTGTGCTAAGTATGCGGCAAAAAAACTGACAAACCTATAGTATAGATTTGTCAGTTTTTGATGGTTAGTTATCATTATCCTCCGGAATAGGGAGGGAGTAAAGCCAATTCGGCATTAGGGGGTATGATTGCCTCATCGCTTGCTTTTTGGTTGTTGATAATTACAAAATAGGTCATACTGCTAAGTGCAGGAAACGCTGTATGTAGCTGGGCTTTGAGCTCAGCTACTGTTTTTTTAGTGAAAGCAGTAGTATAGGTATCAGTACCTAATACTTCTGTCAGTTTTCCGAATACTTTAATTGTTATCATTGTTATTTGTTTGTTATATCAGGTTGAGCCCCTATGATGTCTCTTGTTTCTATATAATCCATCTCGTAGTGGTAAAACTTCTTAAAAAACTCTTGGGTAATAGGTACGATATCACCTTTGAAATACTCGGGGTAAGTTAGGCTTGCTAACCATATGCTACCCATAACACGTCCTAACCCCGGTGGGCGGTCTATCCAGCCAAAAGGACGCCAAGGCACTTGGTATACTTGGTTTTCCTTCACGGCGCGCAGTTGTTGCCATATCTTCTCTTGGCGGATAGCTTTATAGCTGTACAAATCGTCAAAATTACCCGACCATACCAATATCATATCAGGGTTCCAGCGGTAAATCTGCTCGATAGATACATTCGTCTTGCCTTTGCCAGGGAGTAATTCTACTTCGGCAATGTTCTTACCCCCTGTATAGTTGATAAGATAGCTATGCAATGAGGTAGGCGGTTCGGTTTGCAATCCGTTCATTCCTTCGGCATAGTAGATAGTCTTGCGTTTGGTTTTGGGTATAGTAGCTACTACTTTAGGAATGCTATAGCAGTATTTTTCTATGAAAGCATTGAGTTCTTGAGCTTCTTTCTCCTTGTGCAAGAGCGTCCCTAAGAGGGTAAGCGCTTGGGTATACTGCTCAAAATCGCCGCTAAATAGCACTACGGGTATCTTTGTTTTCTGCTGAAGTATGTCAGCTCGCTCTATTTCTTTAGCTCGTTCGGCTTCTGTTTGTAGCGATACCGTTAGCAGTATCACCTCAGGCTGTAGCTTGATAATCTCTTCAATAGGCGTACCTGTTACGTAGGGTTTTCTTTCGTAAAAACCTTTTTTTAGGTACTTCTTTTCGGAATCGTTGTAGTTAAACACCCTATTTACAGGTAGTAGCGTATCAAGCGCATAGATTAAATGCACTGAGGAGCGGTCTATAAAAGCCTTGCTGATGCTTTTAGGTACTAGTACTTTGCGTCCTGCCATATCGGTAAGAGTTACTTTTTCGGCAGAGGTATTTTCTGTTTGTTTTTTAGGGGTATTATCGCACCCTACCATTAGTAAGATAGCAATAAAAAGATATACATAATTTCTCATAGTGAAAGTATAAAAAATTGAAAAACGCTGCAAATATAATAAAAAATGCTTTGATAGATTGCTACCAAAGCATTTCTATTAAGAGTAAAAACAAAAATTTTATTCTATAAATATGAACCACACATCTTCTCTATCTATTTTTACCGCCTCCGTTATTACCGCCTTTGCCTCCGCCATTATTGCCACCTTGTTTAGCGGCTG
>NZ_KN389983.1:49584-74435 GCF_000213295.2 Capnocytophaga sp. oral taxon 329 str. F0087 | reverse complement strand
ACACCTATTTCTTTAGTTTGTTTAGTGTAATTATCGGTTACTACAATGGTAGTGGTACCTACTTCAACACCTGTAACATAAATAGCTGCATTATTTTCTTTTAGTACTATTGTAGCTATATTTTTATTAAGGATACTAACTGAATAATCTCCGCTACCTGCAGTAATAGTAGGAGCTACTGCACCATCTTTTTTCTTTTTACTAGGCATAGGCGGCTCAGGAACTGAATTTAAATCATATTTTTCATTTGATTTATTTCCTCCTTTTTTAGCTTCAGGAAATACTTTCCCTTTCTCTACTGAAACACTTTGAGTACTTACTTCTAATGGAATATTAGGTACTTCGTTTTCATCTGTTTTATCACAGCCTACAGTTAAGGCTATAACTATGGCCATAAAAGATAATGTTGAAAAAATTCTTTTCATTGGATTATATAATTAAGCATTAATAATTTTTTAAGGGAAAATGCTTTGATAGATTGCTATCAAAGCATTTCTATTAAGAGTAAAAACAAAAATTAAAAGTTATACGATACTCCTGTAAGGAAGTTACGTCCTGCTTGTGGGAACCCATAAGACCAATAATAATCTCTGTCTAAAAGGTTATTTACTCCAAAGTTAAAGTCTAAACCTTTGTAAAGTTTCACATTGAGTTTAGCATTTACAAGGGTAAAATCAGGAGCTTCTTGGGTACCTTGGCTGTTTAGGTAGCGTTTACCATAAGTTTCAGTATTTACGTATAATTGGGTTTTAATTTCAGGTACTGAGATAGTGGCAAAACCTACTATTTTATATTTAGGAACATCTACAAACTTATTGTTGCTATTTTTAGTTCTATCTTTCATTTCTATAAAACTGTAATTAGCACCAAGTGTAAAGTATTTTACAGGAGCATAACCGAATCCAGCTTCAAATCCTTGAAAAAGAGCTTTACCTATATTGATATTATATTCTACACGTCCTCTATCATTATATCCTACGGTATAGCCAAAGATAGCATTAGTTACATCGTTGATAAAGCCTGATACTTCGTATTGTAATTTGTTATCTAACACTTTACCAGTATAACTAAGATCGTAGGCAATTGCATATTCTGATTTTAAATCAGGATTAGGCTTCTGTCCGCCAAATCTACTTGAGTAACGTTCTTTTTGAGAGGCAAAGCGAGAGCGTTTAGAGGCTGATAGGCTGATTTGATGATTTTCAACAGGTTTAAAAATAAGTCCACCTTTGAAGTCGAAGGCACTGTCGCTACCTGTAGGGAAATCATAAAATACATTTGACTGTCCTGTGAGATAGTGAGTACCATACTCTTGTGCTAGAATGTTTTTACGTTGGTTGTATGAAGCACCTACTACTGCATTTAGCCAATCAGTAAGAGTGATAACATCTTCCAATCCTATATAAAAGGTATTGTCTTTATAAGATTGTTCAGGCTCACCTTCTTTAAAAATTTGTCCTATAGCAGGATTGGCAGCTACTTCAGCATTATGCTCTTTATGATGGTCATACTTTTCATTAATGGTAAGGGTAATAGCATTGCGATTAAGTGCTAGTGTGCTGAATGTAAGTATACCTCCTGCTGAATAATCGTTATAAATACTCTTGAAAGTATAATTCATATTCATAGTGCGGTACAAGTGGTTATCATATTGGTGCATTTCATTGTAATACTTGTCATAATAACCTGTAAAGTACATAAAAGTCTCAGGAGCTATCTTAGTTTTAGTTTTAGCATACAAACTTGTCTTGTTATAGATAGGATAATCTCTCCAACTATTATTTCCAATAGAGTATATGTTAAATGAAATGTCTTTATTAGCTTGTTGGTTTACAAAACCTAAAGCATACTCATCGGTTTCATTAGGGGTATAACCTATCTTAGCACTTATTTTTTTATCAAAATATCCTGAGTGGAAGCGTTTTCCTCCTGCTTCCTGATAATCATTAGGAGCAAGATTTTTAGAAAGTACAAAGTTTTCGCGTTTGTTAAACGACCCCGATACCATAGCGTAATACTTATCTTTACGAGTGCCTACGTTTAGCCCTGTGAAGTAAGAGTTTACGCCTGTACCATCAGCAAAACCAACGCCTGAAGTACCATTGATATCCAATTCTTTTTCAGGGCTACGCGATACGATATTTACCGCACCCCCCATAGCATTAGCACCGTATTTTACTGATACTAAACCTTTTTCAACTGAAATATTTCCTAAGTCGTAGGTAAGAAAACGGCTAAGGTCAAAATTACCATCATAAGGGGCATAAATAGGAATCCCATCGTAATATACAGGGGTACGACGGTTGTCAAATCCACGCACTAAGATAGTCCCCTCATTACGAGCACCAAACTGAGAGATGCTTACTCCAGGTAGTAAGTTAAGAGCATCTACTACATTGGTTTTGTTGTTGTTCTGAATAGTAGAAGCTTGTAGTTTTTGGGTAGGTACAAGTGCTACTTTTTCTTTAGGTTTCCCCAAAATGGTTACCTCTTGCAGGTCATAATGTTTCTCTGCTATAGTGTCTTTTACTTTCTCTTGTGCTTGTACTGCTACAGCTGCAGAGAGCAGAGTAATTGAAAATACTAAACGTTTCATCTAATGATTAATGGTTTAATTATTAGTTAATTATAATATGTTATGCGATATAAAACATAACGTTTTGCGAAATAAAAGAGTGCTTTCGCAACTCTTTTCACGGTGCAAAGGTACAAAAACGTTATGAATATGCAAACATAATGTAATAAAAATGTTAATGCTCACTTGTCATTAAAAAAGGAATAATCTGCTTTTTTGAGAGTACCTCTACGTATTTACCTACTATAAACAGCATAGGTCGCTTCATATCTAAAGCGTGCAGAGTAGCTTCTACTTTGCCCAAAGTTGTTTTTACTGAGGTCTCGTCCTTTGCCGAAATACGCGAGGCTACCACTACGGGCATATCAAGTGTTACTCCTACTGAAGTAATAATTTCAACAATTTGCCCTATACAGTCGGTATTAGCAAAGTAAATGTGTATGGTACTACCGTATTTCAGTATGCCAGCCAAATCCTTTAGCAGACTATGGTTCGTCTCGTTATCGTGATATACGAAGTTTACCGACACATCGCTCTCGTCCATTTCGGTAATGGGCACTGCAAAGATATTAGCCGCAGCACACGAAGCCGTAATACCGGGTATCATACGAAAGTCTATACCTTTAGCTTTTAGCGCACGTACTTCTTTACCACCTCCGTTAAACATCAGCGCATCGCCAGGTTTTAGCCTACATACTTTTTTGCCTGCACAGTAGTGTTTTTCCATAGTGTCTACCATAGCAGTAGGGTCGGTTTTCTTGTCAATGGCTATGATTTCACCTTTAAACTGAAAGGTCTTCAGCAACGTATCATCAGGCATACAATCAAAGAGGATAACATCTGCTTCTTCCAGAGCATTTTTGGCTGCTAAGGTCAGCAGCTCAGGGTTGCCAGGTCCCATACCAATTATTACAACGGGAAACATATTTTTCTGTTTTTTTGATTAATAATCTTTATTTCTACCTCATAGAGGTCTTTTAACAATGTCTCGGTCATCACTTCATCAGGAGTGCCAAGTGCAGCTATAGTATGGTCTTTCACTACCGCCACTTTCGAATCGCAAAGGAAAACGTGGTCAGGATTATGGGTCGAAAGGATAATACCTATATCCTGACTTTGTAGGGCTTTCACCTGTTGCAGCACTTTCAGTTGGTTGCCAAAATCAAGTGCCGAGGTGGGTTCATCCATAACTATATAGGTAGGCTGCTGGGTGAGGGCTCTTGCTATGATAGTAAGTTGCTGTTCACCCCCGCTCATCTGCGAGAAAGCCTTATCTTTTAGGTGCCATATGCCTATCTGTTGCATCATTTCAGCAGCTATAGCTTTGTCTTTTTCTGTAGGAAATCCAAAGTAGTGCAGGTGAGGGGTACGCCCAAAAAGTACTACCTCAAAAGCGGTAAACGCGAAATCTATCTTCCTCGCTTGGGGTATATAAGCTATTTTTTGTGCGAGGTGTTTAGGGTTTTGAGAATCAAGAGGCACATCGTCAATAAGTATCTCACCTGCGTGCTTGGGTAGTAGCCCCAAAAGGGTTTTAAATAAAGTGGTTTTACCCGACCCATTTCTGCCCAAAACACATAGTATTTCTCCTTTTTGTAAGGTGAAATGCACGCCCGTAAGCAATGGCTTTTGGTAGCCTACTGATAAATTACGCACTGTTATTCCCATACGCTCTGCTTGCTTTTAACTGATTTGAGAACAAAGAAAAAGATAGGGGCTCCTATGATAGAGGCAATGATACCCAAAGGGATTTCGAGTGCCGAGAGGGTACGCGATAGCAGGTCTATAACAATAAGAAAACTACTGCCCAACATAAAGGCAGCGGGTAGCAAATACCGATTATCCGACCCTATGATAAAACGTGCTATATGGGGTACTACTAACCCTATCCAGCCTATTAATCCTGTGATAGAGACCACTGTAGCGGTGAGCAGTGTAGCCGAGAGTATAACCACTAAGCGCAACCGCTGTACCTGCACGCCCATAGTGTGGGCTTCATCTTCGCCAAACGAAAGCACATTCAGTCGCCAAGACGAAAAGTAAAGCGGTAGCACTGCCAATAGCACGATAGGGGTAATGGTGAGCACTTGGGTAGCGGTTACATTCGTTAGACTGCCCATCAGCCAAAAGGTAATGTCGGGCAATTTATATTCAGCATCGGCTATGTATTTAGTAAGCGATATAAATGCTCCAAACATAGCTCCAGTGATGATGCCCGAAAGCAACAATACTAATGCCTGACTGTGCACTCCGCTGATGCGTTTGCTCAATGCCAAAGCTATGAGTACAGCGGCCAATCCAAAGGCAAAAGCCGATAGTTGTATTCCTAATATACTCCACGAAAGCAGTATTGCCAAAGCCGCTCCAAAACCTGCCCCCGAACTCACACCTAATATATCTGGACTGATAAGCGGGTTTTTAAACATTCCTTGATAAGCTACCCCCGATACCGATAAGGCTCCCCCTACTAAAAGGGCAGCCAATATACGGGGCAAGCGCACTTCGGTAAGGAGCAAAGCGGTATGCTCGTCTACTGTTTTTTGTCCGAAAACAAAGCCGATAATATCGCTAATAGGCAGTGGATACCTCCCCACACTCAGCGATAATAAACAGAGCACCACTACCAGCACAAGCAACCCCGTCAATAATAAACGGCGTTTAAATTTGTCGTTTGTCATTTGTTGTTAAATCTATTGTCTGATTTTAGCTTTTCAGGGGGCAACACTTTCCCCTCTAACCAGCCATTGCGTACGTCTTCGCGATTGTCAAAATAAGAATAATAAGGCTTGATATCTAATAACGGACTTCCATTGAGCATATCCACTCCTTTAAAATAAATGATATTGTCCTCAATGCGTTCCAATCTCACAATCGACATACCAATACGGTTAGGGCGTTTAGGCGAACGAGTAGCGAATACCCCGTGTGGCACATTATCCATAAAAGGGACAACTTCTAACTGATAGCCTTCTATTTTGTGAAGTAAGAATAAGAGAATTATATGCGAAAAACCGTCTAAATCTTTAAGACCAGCGGCAAATTCGTGGTATAATATGGCTTTTCCTTCAGAAGAAGCAACTACAGAGGGTTGTATAGGCATATTGTTTACTGTCTCAAAAGGTGTTTCAAGATAGCCAATAGGTGTAACACTAAAGTTCATAATACTGTTTTGGGTGCAAAGATAATAGTTTTGATAATAATATCATAACGGTAAGGGTAAAAAAAGAAAAAAATTATTCTGTACTTTCCCTTTACTTTAGATATACACACATTATAGGATCACCGAAGGATTACCGAACCCTTATCAAAAAATTAATATCTATAAAATATAAATTTCTTGAAAAAAGTTTACTAAAAATTTGCAATATAAAAAAAAAGCTATACCTTTGCACCCGTTTCCGAACAAAGGGGAGATACTCAAGCGGCCAACGAGGGCAGACTGTAAATCTGCTGGTTTTACCTTCACAGGTTCGAATCCTGTTCTCCCCACTCGCTATAGTATTTAAGTGTTTTAAAATTTAAAATTATTTAGGAGGTTAAGGAGGGCTTTGGCTTGTCTTTAACCTTCTTTTTTAGTGTTATGTATAAATCTCTTATCCGTCCGTTGCTTTTCAAGCTCGACCCCGAAAGGGCTCACCATTTTACATTCAATTATCTAAAGTGGATACATCGCTTACCTGGTGTGCCAGCTCTCATTCGCGCTATCTATCAGGTAGAACACCCTGCACTACATCGAGAAGTCTTTGGCTTACACTTTAAAAATCCGGTGGGCTTAGCAGCGGGCTTAGATAAAGATGCCAAACTATACAAAGAACTATCTAATATGGGGTTTGGTTTCATAGAGATTGGTACTATCACCCCCAAACCACAATCGGGCAACCCACCCAAACGCCTTTTTCGCCTTGTAGAAGACCAAGCGATTATCAACCGTATGGGCTTTAATAACGAGGGAGTAGCAGCTGCCGTCGAAAGGCTTAAAAAGAATACTAATGTACTGATAGGGGGCAATATAGGAAAGAATAAAATCACTCCTAATGAGCAGGCTGTAGACGACTATATGGCGTGTTTTGAAGCGCTGTTTAACTATGTTGATTATTTTGTGGTCAATGTGAGTTCGCCTAACACTCCCAATTTGCGTACCTTGCAAGAAAAAGAACCGCTAAAGGCATTGCTCACCACCCTGCAAACAGCTAACAATCAGAAAGCTAAACAGAAACCTATCTTGCTAAAAATAGCTCCCGATTTAACTGATGACCAGCTGTTAGACATCATAGAGATAGTACAACAAACGCATATAGCAGGAGTAATTGCTACCAATACTACCATTACGCGCGAGCACCTCATATCGGCTAACCGACAAGAAACAGGCGGACTTAGTGGAAAACCTCTAAAACAGCGCTCTACTGAAGTGATACGTTTCTTGCACGAGAAGAGTGGGGGCACATTTCCTATCATTGGGGTAGGAGGTATCTTTAGTGAGGAAGACGCTTTAGAAAAACTCGCCGCAGGAGCCTCGCTCATACAGCTCTACAGCGGCTTTATATACGAGGGGGCAGGCTTAATAAAACGCATAAATAAAGCACTCATTAATAATGCTAATTGTTAATTTTTTTGGTAGATTAAAAAAAAGCTGTACCTTTGTAATCTGAAATATTTAATCATAATGAAAAAACTATTTATTTTATCATTAGCCACACTAGGCTTGGCGGCTTGCTCAAGCAAAGCTGACTACATTGTACTGACCGGTAAAGTAGACGGTCTAAACGGAATGCCTCTTGACCTTAAATTAGTAGGAGGTGAGGTAGAAAGTCCCATAAAATTAATGCCTGATGGCACTTTCCGCGATACCCTTCGCGTGCCTACCAACTATTATACCCTTATAGACCCTCAGGGTATTCAAATTCCGCTTTACTTACAGCAAGGTGATGAATTGGGTGTTAATATTGATTTATCTAAAATGCCACTCACTGTTAAGTTCACTGGTAAAGATACTATCGCCAGTGCTTACTTGCAAAAGAAAGCTGATTTTGTAATGGAATTGCAAAATTCAGAAGATGTACAACAACTTTTTGCTAAAAAACCTGAAGAGTTTAAAAAAGGTCTTGAACAATACGCTGCCAAATACACTGATTTCTTGAAAAAAGCAAAAGACCTACCTAAGGATTTTGTAAAAAAAGAAGAAAAAGCTATCAACTACGAAATGCTTTATGCTAAAAGTGTTTACGAAAGAGCTCATAAACGCTATTCTGGTGAGGAAGTAAAACTACCAAAAGAGTTTGCTGACGAAGTGGCTAAGTTAGACTATGATAACGCCGAAGATTACAATACTTTTCATACTTACAAAGAGTTGGTACTCAACAATTTGTTTGATAAGTACGACGATAACGCAGCTAACCCTTGGGGTAAACTGATAGACCACGTAAAAGGACTTAAATCTGCTAGTATCAAAAAAGACTTAGCACGCTACTTTATTACAGGAGTATCTGCTGGTAATGCCGATGAAATTAACCAACAAATGGTAAGTTTTATCAAAGAATATGTAAAAGATACTGCAGCTATAAAAGAACTTGACAAACGTTTAAAATCTATTGAGAAAACTAAAGAAGGTAGTAATTTTGCTGGTTTTGAAGCTGAAGATATCAATGGCAAAGCCGTAAACTACGAAAGCCTAAAAGGTAAATTGGTATATGTAGATGTATGGGCTACTTGGTGCAAACCTTGCTTGCAAGAACTTCCTGCTATGAAAGCGTTACAAGAAGAGTACAAAGGTAAAGACATTACTTTCGTAAGCCTATCAGTTGATAAAGATAAAGAGGCTTGGAAAGCTATGGTAACTGAAGAAAAAATGCAAGGTGTTCAACTTCACATCGACCTTAGTGCTCACCGCGACTTTATTGAGAATTACGACCTTACAGGTATTCCGCGCTTTTTCTTAATAAGCAAAGAGGGTAAGATTATCAGCATCTCTGCTCCACGTCCTTCTGAGGCTAAAATCAAAGAACTTATCAATGCTAATCTGTAAGCATTTATAAAGAATAAAATATTTTGTTTAACTTTGCTTGAGTTTTCTTAGCTCAAGCAAAGTTTTTTAATTGGCAAATATTATAATGGCAAAAGAATTTATATTTGAAGAATACAAACTCGACAATGACTTACACGTTATCCTACATCAGGATAATTCAGCACCCGTAGTAACTATTGGGGTGATGTATCACGTAGGGGCAAAAGACGAAGACCCTACACGTACGGGCTTTGCGCACTTCTTTGAGCATCTTCTCTTTGAAGGAACACAGCATATCGGGCGCGGAAAGTGGTTTGATATAGTATCGTCTAACGGAGGGCATAATAACGCTTTCACCACCCAAGATAAAACTTATTATTACGAGGTATTTCCCTCTAACAACTTAGAATTAGGTTTATGGATGGAAGCTGAACGAATGTTGCACCCCATTATCAATGAAATAGGGGTTAGCACCCAAAATGCGGTAGTGAAAGAGGAGAAAAACCAGCGTATAGACAATGCTCCCTATGGCAAAATAATGTATCGTTCGGCTATCAATCCGCATCTGTTTAAAAAACACCCTTATGCCGGCACCGTAATTGGTAAAATAGAACACTTAGATGCCGCAACACTCGAAGAGTTTATCGCTTTTAAAAAGAAATTCTACAATCCTAATAATGCAGTATTAGTCTTGGCAGGCGATTTTGATAAAACGCACGCTAAACAGTGGATAGCACAGTATTTTGGTACTATCCCCAATACAGGCGAGAAGATACACCGCTGCAAGATAGAAGAAGCGCCTATAACCGAGACTATTAAGGCTACTGATTACGACCCCAATATACAAATACCGCTAAAACTCTATGCCTATCGCACCCCTGCTATGAAGGATAGAGACTCATTTGCCTTAGATATGCTTTCATATCTGCTGACTGACGGCAAGAGTGCTCGTCTTTACAAGAAAATGATAGATGAGCACCAAATAGCTTTGCAAGTGTTAGCTTTCTCTGATGCCCAAGAGGATTATGGTACCTATATAATGGGGGCTCTCCCGATGGACGGAGTGAGTTTAGATACTTTGGGTAAAGAGATAGATGAGGAAATAGAAAAACTACAAACTGAACTTATTAGCGAGCGTGAGTACGAAAAACTACAAAACCAAATAGAAGCCCAATTTGTGAGTCAGCATAACAATATGGAAGGGATAGCCCTTTCATTAGCAGACCATTATACTTTTTATAATGATACTCACTTTATCAATAAGGCGATAGACCAATATCGCAGTATCACGCGCGAAGAGATACGCAATGCCGCCCGCAAATATTTAGATAAAAACAAACGTCTCGAACTCGATTATTTACCCACTAACTAATACACTGATGAATCGCTCAAAACAACCTATGCCTGCCCAAGCTCCTATTATCAACTTGGGTACACCTATCACTCATATATTGCCTAACGGACTTACTTTGCTTATTGTTGAAAATCACAAACTTCCGCAAGTCAGTTTGCGACTTTCATTAGATGAGCCTCCTACTCTCGAACGCGATAAAAAAGGGGTCTACGACCTTATTTCGCTTTTAGCAGGTAGTGGTTCAACCTCTATACCCAAAGACGATTTCAATGAAGAGATAGATTATTTGGCAGCTGATATTTCGATATTGCCTAATGGAGTATCGGCACAAACGCTCTCAAAATACTTCCCTAGGGTGCTTGAACTTATAGCCGATGCAGCACTGCACCCCAATTTTGAAGAAGAGGAAATGGAAAGAGAAAAAGCGCGTATTATACAAAGTCTTAGAGCTAACGAAAATAATGCAGAGGCAATCAGTAAGCGGGTACAGCAGACTTTGAGTTTTACTACAGCCCATCCTTATGGAGAGTACATAACAGAGAGAAATGTTAAAGCGCTTAGCTTGAAAGATGTACACCAATATTATCACACTCATTTTGTGCCTAATAATGCCTATTTAGTTATTACTGGCGATGTAGATCCTGCTGAAGTATACCGTTTAGTGAGTCGCTATTTTGGCGAATGGCAGGCTGTCAGTACCCCACAAGAAACACTCTATGTGCCTGAAAACGTACCTGAAACGCAAATAAACCTTATCGACCTTCCCAATGCAGTGCAGTCAGAAATACGCATCACTAACCTAATAGATTTGCAGATGAATGACCCTGACTATTTTGCAATGCTTATAGCCAACAGTATATTAGGAGGCGATTTTGGTAGCTATATCAATATGAATTTGCGAGAGGCAAACGGCTATACTTATGGGGCTTCTTCTTATTTTAAGACCGATAAATGGACTAAAGGAGTTTTCAATATCAAAACCAGTGTAGGCAATGCAGTTACGACCCCTGCCGTGATAGAAACACTAAAAGAAGTAAAACGCATTAGGTGCGAGGCAGTTAGCGAGGAGAAGTTGGCACAAGCTAAGGCGCAATATTTAGGACAGTTTGTGCTAGCTACCGAACGCCCACAAACTATAGCCAATTATGCTATTAATATCAAAGCACGTCAGTTATCGCCCTATTTTTATAAGAATTATATCACCAATATCAATGCTGTAACTAAGGAAGATGTACAACGAGTAGCCGAAAAGTATTTTCAACTCAACCAAATGAGAATTATAGTAGTGGGGAAGAAAGATGAAG
The DNA here is from genome assembly GCF_000213295.2 of Capnocytophaga sp. oral taxon 329 str. F0087. Lineage (NCBI taxonomy): Bacteria > Pseudomonadati > Bacteroidota > Flavobacteriia > Flavobacteriales > Flavobacteriaceae > Capnocytophaga > Capnocytophaga sp. oral taxon 329. The sequence continues at coordinate 63,201 of NZ_KN389983.1, read as the reverse complement.
TGTTAAAAGATTTAGAATCAGCTACTTTTGAAGGCGAAAAACTACCGGTATATTTATTTGATAGTTATGCTAATCAGCTGTAATAGCGAGGAAAATAGAAAAAATATCGAGAAAAATTTGGCAGTTAATAAAAAAGGTAGTACTTTTGCGCCGAATTAATATCAATTTATTTATGAATCAATACGAAACTGTTTTCATTTTGAATCCCGTTTTATCTGAAACACAGATAAAGGAAGCAGTAGAAAAGTTTGAAAATTTTCTTACTTCAAGGGGTGCAGAATTTGTATCAAAAGAGAATTGGGGCTTGAAAAAATTAGCTTACCCTATTCAAAACAAAAAAAGCGGATTTTACCACCTTTTTGAATTTAAAGTAGCTGGTGAAGTAATTGATGCCTTTGAATTAGAGTTCAGACGTGATGAACGTGTAATGCGTTATCTCACTGTAAAACTTGACAAACACGCTATTGCGTGGGCTGAAAAGAGAAGAGCAAAGTTAAACACTAAAAAAGCGTAAGAAAATGGCAGTAGAACAAAAAAAAGGAGACATTAAATATCTTACTCCACTAAACATCGACACATCTAAACAAAAGAAATATTGTCGATTCAAAAAATTGGGCATCAAATACATCGATTACAAAGATGCTGATTTCTTATTGAAGTTCGTAAACGAACAAGGTAAATTACTACCTCGTCGCCTTACAGGTACTTCATTGAAATTTCAACGTAAAGTGGCTACTGCTGTAAAAAGAGCACGCCATTTAGCATTAATGCCTTACGTAGCCGATTTATTAAAATAATACAAGGAGTAGAGAAATATGGAAATTATATTAAAACAAGACGTACATAATTTAGGGTTTAAAGACGATGTAGTAACTGTTAAAAACGGTTATGGTCGTAATTACCTAATCCCACAAGGGTTTGCAATTTTGGCTACTCCATCAGCAAAAAAGGTGTTAGCTGAAAACTTGAAGCAAAAAGCTTTCAAAGAGCAACATATCATTGATGAAGCTAAGAAAACAGCTAAAGCTCTATTGGCATTAGCGGTGAAGATAGTAGCTAAAGTAGGTACTGGTGATAAATTGTTCGGTTCTATCAACAATGGTGATGTAGCTCAAGAATTAGCTAAGGCAGGTCACGATATTGATAAGAAATTTATCTCTATTGCTGGTAACACTATTAAACGTACAGGTAAATACAACGCTGCAATACGCCTACACCGCGAAGTAATCGTTGATTTCCCATTTGAAGTAGTAGCCGAAGTAGCTAAAGTAGAAGCTAAACCTACTGAGAAAGCAGAGGCTCCTAAAGCAGAAGTTGTAGCTGAAGAAGTTGCTGCTCAGAATTAAGATCTTTTTCTTAGGAAAATAGTTCATATCAATTATAATTTTTGAATACCTATGAAGGGCAACCTTTATAGGTATTTTTTTCTTTTATTATAAGATGAAAAGCTATGTAATATAAGGACTTTATACCTTTGTAGGTGTTTTTTTACACATATTATTTGCATTTTAAAAAAATAGTGCATACCTTTGTACCAGTTTTTTAGCAATTTTCAGTTCAATGGAATCCAAAATCAATACTATAGGTCTCACCATTTGGGGGTATAAGCAAGGCTGTAAGGTTTTAGCCTCGCAGGGGGTGAACTTTCAACTACTAGAAGTAAAAAATAGGTTGAAAGATATTAGTGCTTTTATACGCATTCACACTCCTCGCATAGATTTCTATACATTACAGTTTACTCAGAATTATAAGATATACACCCAGTATAGGTCGTCTCGCGATGTAAATGGGCAGAGCGGGGCGTATATAGCTATTTCGCTTTACATACCTCATTATTTACAGTGGAAAGGGGTTAGACAAGTGCTAAACCTTCTGATGGATATGTATTTCGCAGAGCATATAAACTACGATGATAATACTCCTATACCGAATGAGAAAGAGGATATATTCCCTTATTTCAATCTATTGCGTGGTTATGAAAAACAATTGGTAGAAGAGACCAATTCAAAATCTTGTTTGTTAGACTTACCTTATTCTCCAAAAGTTTTTCCGTATGCTGATATCTATGAAGTAGATAAGTATTTCAATATGCCTTATCGACCTGAATTCGAGAGTATTCAGGATGTAGTATTCTTGCGAAAGGAGTTTGTAGAAGATCCTCGTGCTTACAGTATTGACTTTTTGTTTCCAGAATATGCTATGCAAAGGAGTACTGCTGCTACCGAAACAACTGCAGCTGCTGCTGGAGGTGCACGATTCCTACTCTCTGGAACTAATCTGAAGGTATTAGCCTTTATGAAAAATGGGAAAGATGTAAGTGCTACCTATGCTAATGAGTCTTTTTCTGATGATGATACAGTAGAGTTATTACTTGAAAAATCGCGCTATCAGCAGATGTTCTCTTTTCACGATACTATTAAAAAAGGTATTAAGAAGGGGTACATAAAGCGAGTGCAAGATAATTATGCTTTGGATACTATTCCTTTTGCAGATAAAGAGTTTAAAGTATATATAGAAACTCCCCAACGTGAATACGAGAAGTATATCAACTTTCTTTCATTAGAAAGTAATAATTTTAAAGCTAAACTTTCTTCTGATAGCAAAGGGCGTTATTTTTCATTCAAAGGTGAGGAAGCTCATAATATATTCAACTTGAGCTATAATGGTATTGTATTTAAGAGTAACTATATGGTAGATGATAGGGTACCACTAATTGTGTCTTTTGAGAAGTACCATTTTACTATAGTATCAAATAAAATAGTAGCTATTGCACTGAAAATAAATGGAGTACTCTTTAGTAAAACACTACGCAGTGACTCGCCTATAGAGATAGTATTACCAGAGCATCTTTATCACTTTGAGTTTGAAAATCAGGAGAATCAGAAGACAATTAGCATATCAAAGAGTGGAGAGATAAACTTCGAACTTAGTGATAGCTATAATCTGCATATGATAGCCTCTGAGAGCCCTAAAATGTCTACTTCTAAGCAGTTAGCTGTAATAGATGAGAATGGCTCAATAGAAGAAGATGATGAAGGTGTAGTACCGCACCGCTCACGCTTTTTCTGGCTTAAAATAGCTTCAATAGTAGTCTTTATACTATCATTAGTGGGGGTAGGCTATTGGTTTATATTCCCTATGCTCAAAGATCCTGTAAAGGCGTATGTAGCATTCTCGTCAGAAAGCAAGATAAGCGATATTCATTTTCTGACTAATATAGATGAACGTACCTATGAAATAGATAATACTTGTATACAGCTGAAGAAGAGTTTCCCCCTTACAGAAACCAAAATAATTATTGATTTTGCTGAGGAGGGAAAAGATACGCTTTCGCTTAGCAAGACACAGCTAAGTTCATTGGCACAAATGGTAGAAAAAGGAACAAAAGATACGCTTAAAGTACAAGTACTTTCGCCTGCACGTTCTTTCCTTGCTAATGTGATTCATTGGAAAGATACCCACGCTGACCCCAAAGGGACTCTATTCTTAGCTGAAGCTAAAAGGCAACACTACCTCACAGAGACACTTCGCCCTGAGTTTGAGAAAGCTGTATGGGATAATTTCTTAAAAGATTTTGACTATTCAGCTTACAACAGCGAACAAGTGGATAGTATTTTGAGTCCTTATATGAAAGGAGGTGAGAGTGAGCTTATCTCTTATCAGAAAGATATACAAGATATAATTTCACAAACTAAAGCGCGTGAAAACGAAGAGGAGGTGGAAGAAGTACCTCGTACAAACACTGTAGTAAGTACACCAAAGTCTAAAGAAAATAAACCTTTAGCAGTTCCATCTTCAAAACCAGAAAAAGCAGCGATTCCTGCTAAGAGTGTGACAGAGGCACCTATGCCAGCTCCTGCACCAGTAGATAGGGTAGAAAAGACAGAGGGGACGAGTGAAACACGTCCTTCAAAAACCATTATACGAAATAATAGAAATACACCTAGGCCAGAGGCAACTAATACTAAGCTAACCAATGACTTTATAGCTGATCTTAAACGTTTTAACTCTCAGTCTTGTTCAGAAGAAATAGTAGATAGAGTGAAACTAAACCTAAAACGTTTAGATGCTAAAGATTGGAGCTTGATAATGTATGAATTTAATCAGGAGCGCAAAGAAATAGAAGACCGTGTAACACAGTACAGCAGTTTCTTTACAGCACTGAAGAAGGGAACTTCAATAGAGCAGATTAAGCCTACTGCCTTTGGCGGACAAGCAAATCTTATCTATTTCCTCAAGAAAGGTAATAATTATGATATGGTGAAAGGCAAAGCTAATCTAAAGACTTTTGCTAATATACGCCAAGCTATTATAGATGCTGGTGTAGATCCTAAAAATATACGTTAAATACTTGTAATCAAACAATTAGATATATGGAAGCTTTTAACAATCTTGACTTACTTCTTAGAGGATTTTGGTTGGTAGCCATACCAGTTACTATCATTTTCCTCATTCAGATGGTACTTACTTTTATAGGTACTGATGCCTCTGATGGTACTTCTGCCGACTTTGACGGCGATTTTGATGGAGGAGATGCTCCTTTTCAGCTTTTCTCTTTCCGCAACCTAATGAATTTCTTGTTAGGTTTTAGTTGGACAGGTATTTCATTCTATAAAATTATACCTAACCAAACGCTACTTATACTATTAGCGGTAGCCGTAGGAGGATTATTTGTTTATTTTTTCTTTCTGATCATAAGAGCTTTAATGAGGCTTTCAGAAGATAATACTTTCAAGCTCTCTGAAACTATAGGCAAAACGGCTGAAGTATATGTACCAATACCAGAAAATAAATCAGGGAGGGGAAAAATAACTATTAGTGTAAGAGGTACAATGCACGAGCTTGAGGCTATGACAGCTGGAGCACGTATCCCCTCGAATGTAATGGTAAAAATACTTTCTATAGAAGATTCTGTACTATTTGTAGAGCGTATATAATATTTATAAGTTTCAATTGAAAAAAACAGGCTACTTGGTAGCCTGTTTTTTATTTACTAACTGAAATAACTCCTTGCTCTAAGTTCTTAGCTAAGCCAAATAGATAGTTAAATTGCTCTAAGTAAAACTGAGTCTCTCTCATTGAAATAGGGAGATTTTCAGTATCAGTAGGTTGCTCGCTCAGTTCTTTGACAGCTGTCTGTAGTTGGTCAATAGGGGCTTTATAATCGATAGAAGGAGGGAGGGGAGCTTGCTGAGTGAGTAGAGCTAAGGTATGCTGTAACGACTGTATGAGGCTATCTATAGCCTTGTTGAACACAGGTTTTGGAAAAGTAACTTTCTTACTGTTCAGCCGTATGCCGAAAGAGGCTACCGAAGCCAAAAAAGACTGCTGTATCACTATAATACCGTATACTGAGGGATTGCGATTTTGCATAAACTTAGGCTCTTGTAGCATTCGCTGAAAGGTAGTATTAAGGTTAGAAAGTGCTAATACTGCCTCTTTTCGCGATACTTTATAAGCAGTAGTAATACCTTCTTCGGTGTTGAAAATCACTTTTACCTGCTCTAAATATCCTATATTCGCCTTTATTGATTTGGTTACTGCTTGTCGGTAAGTATTGTGCTCCCACGTAGGTAGAATAAGATAATTAGCCCCGAATGATAGTGCTACCCCTATGATTGTGTCTAATAGTCGATCGTAAATGAGGTCATAGACATTGGGGGTGATAAGCGCAAAAATAAAAATAGCCGTAATGGTGATGAAAATAGAGGCATACATATAGTTCTCTTGTATAAGACCAAAGGCTATTGGCATACAAATAATAGCTATATATAGGTACAAACTTGGGTAGGGAAGGAGGTAAATAGCCGCAAAAGACGCTATTCCGCCTATAATAGTACCATATACCCTATTAAGCGACCGCTCTTGTGTGATACCAAAACCAGGACGCATAATGATAAATATAGTGAGGATTATCCAGTATGCATTATTAATAGTAAAGATTTCTCCTATCAAATACCCTAATATCACTACTATTGAGAGTCGCATAGCGTGCCTAAAAAAGGTGGATTGTAGCGATATATGGTCTTTAAGCCTCCGCCACGAGTAGTTCTGATAACTCACAAACTTTCGGTAAGTGTTCTCATCGCGTACCCCTGCATCGCTGTTGTAGTAATTTTCGAATATTAGTCGGATATTCTCAACAGAATGATACTGATTTTCTATGTAAATATAGAAATTACGCAACATAAGTGAACGCTCTCTATCTTCTTCAGAGGTTTCTGCACGCTTCCGTAGTACTTCATTCGTTTCTTTAGCCTCTAGAAGCAGTTCCTTCAGCCTATTGCTAAGCTTTATCTGCTTGCGCGACCCTATATATTCTGACATTCGCTTCAACTCTTCTGCCAGTTCCTTAAGAAATGCTACATACTTCTCTAAATCAGCTTTGTGTTGCGCAAAAAGTATATCTACTTTTTCATATTGAACAGGGTTTGCTAATGCTAATTCAAAAATATCGACCAACTCTATAAACATCAGGAATTGCCGTTGTAGGTAGTCAGTCTTACCCGATTTGCTTCTGGAGTCTAATACGGCTTCGCGTAGCTTTTCGTAGTTTTCATTTAGGCTTGTCTGTAGGTTTATGAGTTGTTTGAACCCATCAGTTCTGTCTTCAGATATTAATAAATCAGCTCTGATAGAAAAGAAATTGGCGGTTAGTGCAAAGCACTTGCCTAATAACTGTTCACTATATAAACGCGGGCGTACTTTTAAGAAGATATATACTAAGCCGCTGTACCACAGTCCACCGAATAGTATGCAGCCACTATAGAGCGCAATATTCCAGCCCGTTTGGAGGTGGGCTAAAGTAGAGGCTATCTCGAACAATCCTGCGAACGATACCATCGTAGCCCGATGCCCATATAAGGAAATGTAAGCATTGCCAAAAGTGAGCACAAACATAGTGGGCAGCAGCAGATACCAATAAGGAGCGGTGAGATTGACCAGTGCCGAGCTGGCAGCTGCCAACAAAGTAGCCACCAACAAACCTCCGTATAGGTGTTGTTGATTACCAGGTATATCGCTAGGAGAAATGGCTACCACGCTAAGGGCAATAGGGAGACCTATTTCTAATACATCAAAAGCATAGCCTAAGCCCAGCGGTATGAGCACTGCTATTGTTTTGAGTATTCCTTTGAAAAATGAAAAACTTTTAAAGAATGATATGATAGAAGTAAGCATTTTATCTGTATATTTGCCGGCAAAAATACAAAACTAATGCCAAATTACCAGCAAATAACTGAAATATTAAAAGCAGGAGGGGTGATACTATACCCTACTGACACTGTATGGGGGATAGGTTGTGATGCCACTAACGCCTCTGCTGTAGCACGTATTTTCACCATAAAACAGCGAAGTGAGAGCAAAAGTCTCATTATTTTAGTCAGTAGTATAACAATGTTGCGAGATTATATAGCTGATTTACCCCAAAATATACTCAATTATCTTCAAAAAGTAACTGAACCTACTACTATTATCTACGAAAATCCTCAATTATTAGCCACAAACGTTATTGCCGCTGATAATACGGTAGCTATAAGGCTTGTGCAAGACCCTTTTTGTCAGCAAATGATTGCCCATTTCGGGAAACCTATCGTCTCTACTTCTGCTAATATCAGTGGGCAGCCTACTCCTATGTGCTTTGCTGATATTCCTGCTACACTTGTTGCGCAATGCGATTATGTAGTGCCTTATCGTCAGGATGATACAGCACCAAAAAAGCCCTCGCGTCTTATCAAATTTGATAAAAACGGAGAGCTTATTATTCTCAGATAAATCTATTTATCGCTTTTCTAAGAGCACTACATTCTCTACGTGGTAAGTCTGTGGAAACATATCTACGGGCTGTACTTTCGTCACTTTATATTGCTCATCCATTAGCGCAAGGTCGCGGGCTTGGGTAGCGCTATTGCAGCTGACATATACTACTTTAGCTGGAGCAATATGCAGTATTTGCGCTACTACATCTTTGTGCATACCATCTCGTGGCGGGTCGGTGATGATAACATCGGGTACACCATTAGCTGCTATAAACGCCTCGTTGAACACATTCTTCATATCGCCTACATAGAAACTAACATTGTCGATACCATTTGCTGCAGCATTGGCTTTTGCATCGGCAATCGCCTCAGGTACAGCCTCAACCCCTACTACTCGTTTAGCGCGTTTGGCTACGAACTGCGCAATAGTACCCGTGCCTGTATAAAGGTCGTATACCAGTTCATCGCCTTTTAGGTCGGCAAAGTCGCGCGCTACCTCATACAATCGTTGCGCTTGTTTAGAGTTCGTCTGATAAAACGACTTTGCATTTATCTTGAAGCGCAAGCCTTCCATTTCTTCGTAAATACAGTCCTGCCCTTTATAGCATATTATATCTTGGTCGTATAGCGCATCGTTGCCTTTGCTATTGATACAATACTGCAACGAAGTAATTTCAGGGAAATGGTTGGCTAAGTGAGCCAATAGTAATTCAATTTTCTCATCTTCGCTAAAAAACTGTATTACGACCATCAACTCGCCTGTAGAGCTCAGCCTTATTATCATTGAGCGCAATAGTCCTTGTTGCATACGCGGACTGTAGAAACTCATTTCGTTTTCTAAAGCAAAACGTTTGATTTCTAATCGGATAGCATTAGATGGGACGGCTTGCAGGTAACACTTTTTAATATCTAATACCTTGTCCCAAGCTCCTGCAATATGAAAGCCCAATCCGTTTCTATCAGTTATTTCGTCAGCTTTTTTAATCTCTTCAGGAGTAAGCCAGCGCATATCAGAGAACGAAAATTCCATCTTATTTCGGTAGAAATAAATATCATCTGAGCCTATAATCGGCATCAGTTGAGGAATAGCGATGCGCCCCAAACGCACAAGGTTGTTCTCCACTTCTTTTTGTTTGTAATACAACTGACGTTCGTAAGCCAAATCTTGCCATTTGCAGCCTCCGCAATACCCAAAGTGTGAACATACGGGGGTAGTACGTTCAGCTGACAACTGGTGGAATTTCACTGCAAACCCCTCATAATAAGCGGATTTCTTTTTAGTAGTCTGCACATCGACTACATCACCAGGTACGGCATTAGTTACGAAAATAACGCGTCCATCAGGGGCTTTAGCTACACTTTTCCCCTTGGCACCCGCATCGATAACCGACACGTTTTCTATAATAATATTCTTTTTCTTGCTCATTTGGGGGCAAAGATACGAACTAATTTGCCAATTTGCCAATTTGCTAATGAGAAAATTTGAGAATTAGCAAATGTGATAATTAGAAAATTAGCAGATAATTCATATCTTTGCACTCATAAATTTTTCTAATCTGCTAATTTTCTAATTTTTTAATTACACTATGTATCAGAAAACTTCTGCTCTTGTGCTCTCTGCGATGAAATATGCTGACAACAGTCTTATTGTCAGGTGTTTTACGCGTGAGTATGGCGGTTGTAGCTATCTGCTTAAAGGTATTCTTAAGCCCTCTAAAAGTGCGCTAAAGGTAGGGTTGTTTCAGCCATTGGCACAGTTAGCCCTTGTGGCGACCTACAAAGAGGGGGCGCTGAGTTATATCAAAGAAGCTAAAGTAATACACCCTTACAGCACCCTGCATACCCACCCATATAAGAGCGTGGTAACTATCTTCTTATCAGAGGTATGTGCCCAGATATGTCAGCCTGATACCCCTGATATTCCTCTGTTTGACTTCCTTAGTGAGCAACTATACCGCTTAGACACTACCGATTACAATCCTCATTTTCATCTGAAGTTCTTACTATCGCTTACGCGTCTGTTAGGTTTTTATCCCGACACTACTCACGACCATTTGCCTTATTTCAACATTGAAGAGGGGATATTTACCGCTACTGAAAGCACGCCCCACCACATCGCTGGGCATACCCTTAGCTTGCTGACGACCCTGCTACATACGCCCTTTGGCGAACTCAACACCCTTAAGAGTCGCCACGAAGACCGGAATGCCCTTTTGCTGCAACTGCTGAAATACTATCAGTGGCATTATCCTAATTTTAAAGAAATCAAGTCATTAGAGGTGTTGCAGCAAGTGGTCGGTTATTAATGGGTATGCAGAGATTATAAAAATTGCATTATTCTTAATGTTTTGGTCTTTTTGTTATCGATTTGATAACGGTGGTTCTTCGCTCTTTCTATAGTCAACCTATATTTATTGTATATTCAATCTGTACTTAAGATATAATTGAAAGATATTTAATAAAAAGTGTTAAATTTTTCTGGGAGGACTGAGAGGGCTGAGACGAGTGGGAGTGCGAGCCGCACCGGCGATTGTGGGACGAGTGGGACAGGTGGGACAGGTGGGACAAGTCGGACGAGTGGGACAGGTGAGACGAGTGGGACAGGTGAGACGGGTGGGACAGGTGAGACGGGTGGGAGTGCGAGCCGCACGGGCGATTATGAGACAGGTGGGACGGGTGGGGTGCAAAAAAGAGATTTTTATTTGTGGGTTAAAAAATAACCCTTATCTTTGTGGCTGTCAAAATTAATATCTAATGAATAATATTATAACTGCTCTTAATAAAGCCTTTCTAAAACTTAAACCAAGCCGAAGCGAAATAAACGAATTTAAAGCTAATTTTAAACGTCTTTTTACTCTCATTAACGATAATGAAAGCGAGGAGTACAATAAGAACCTAATTTCTGACTTTCTTAAAGATACTTACTATAAGCAAGCGTACTTTATGAATACTAAAGAGCGTAAAGACCTTGTTATTCGCAATGGAGCGCTACCTGATAATACTGCAGGGGTGATTATTGAGACTAAAAAGTTCTCTAATAAATCGGAAATGGTGACTTGTGAAAACTTGAATGCTAAGGCTTTACGAGAACTTGTATGGTATTTTTTAGGTGAGCGCATTACACAGAAAAATATTGATATAAAACACCTTATCATTACTAACGTGTATGAGTGGTTTATTTTTGATGCTCAAATATTTGAAAAGCTATTTGCCCAAAATAAAGCTCTTGTAAAACACTATACTGATTTTATTAATGGTACTGCTTTAGGTAATAAAACTGAACATTTTTACAAAGAAATAGCACAACCTTTTATTGAGAAAGTAAAAGAGGAACTTCACTATACTTATTTCAATCTTAAAGATTTTCAAAGTATTGTTGAAAATGATAATTCGCAAGATGATAATGAGTTAATCCCTCTGTACAAAATCTTATCTCCTCAACATCTTCTAAAATTACCTTTTGTAAACGATAGTAATACTTTAGATAAAGGTTTTTATGCTGAACTGCTTCATATTATTGGGCTTGCTGAAACTAAAAACGGCGGACAGATACTTATTGAACGACCTAAAGAGGGTGAACGCAATGAGGGTACAATGTTAGAAGAAACCATTTCTAAGTTGCACAGCCTCAATAAAATTAAGCAACTAAAAAATGCCGCTGCCTATGGCGAAACTTATGAAGAACGCCTTTTTAATGTAGCCTTAGAACTCAATATTACTTGGATTAATAGAGTACTTTTTCTTAAATTGTTAGAAGCACAGCTTATTGCCTATCATAAAGATAATGAGCAAGACTATGCGTTTTTGAACTTCAACAAAATAACTGAGTATGATATTTTGGAACGCTTATTTTTTGAAGTTCTAGCCAAAGATTACAATGATAGAAGCAAGGAAATTGCAGCTGCCTATCCAAAAATACCTTACCTTAATAGTTCATTATTTGAGCCTACTGAATTAGAGCATAGTACTTTGCTTATAAGTAACCTCCCCGATGATAAAACAATCCCTTTGCTGCCTACTACAGTGCTAAAAGATACACAAGGCAAGAAACGTACTGGGTCTGTTAAATCATTGCAATATTTACTCGATTTTTTAGATGCGTACGATTTTAGTAGTGAAGGCTCTGTTGAGATTCAAGAAGAAAACAAAACTCTTATCAATGCGGCTGTATTAGGACTTATCTTTGAGAAAATCAATGGTTATAAAGATGGTTCTTTCTTCACCCCAGGTATCATCACAATGTATATGTGTGAAGAGTCATTGCGCAAAGCTACTGTACAGAAATTCAACGAAATAAAAGGTTGGCACCTCAATAACTTCGATGAACTAAAAGACCGTATCGACCCTTTTAATAAAGAAGCCAGAGAGGAAGCTAATGCTATTATTAACCAAATTAGAATATGTGACCCCTCAGTAGGGTCGGGGCATTATTTGGTTTCTGCCCTTAATGAGTTTATAGCGATGAAAAGTGATTTGAAGATTTTGCAAGACGAACATAAAAACCGCATTCATCACCAAATAAAGATAGAAAACGATGAGCTTTTAGTATATGAAGCTGATAATAACGAACGCTTTTTCCGCTACAACCCTAAGAACACTGAAAGCCAAATAGTGCAAAAAACACTTTTTAATGAGAAAAAGACTATTATTGAAAATTGCCTTTTTGGGGTAGATATTAATCCCAATTCGGTAAAAATTTGTCGTTTGCGTTTATGGATTGAGCTTTTGAAGAATGCCTATTACAAAAATGCTACTGAATTAGAGACTTTGCCTAATATTGATATCAATATCAAGAATGGTAACTCTTTATTAAGTCGTTTTCCTCTTGATACTGACCTGAAAACAGCTTTAAAGAAGACTAAAATATCGATAGCAGAGTATAAAAATGCTTTCCATAAATACCAAAATGCTGAAAATAAGGAACAAAAATGGGAGTTAGAACATTTTATAGATAAAATTAAAAATAATTTCCGTACTGAAATAAACAAGAATAGCAAAGAGGTAAAAGAATTGCAAAAACTTAAGACGGAGTATTTTTTAAAATATGAGTCAGCACAGCTCTTTCAGGATGCCCTTACACCCGCACAAGAGAAGCATAAAAAGCAGTTAGAGTCAGCTATAGAAAAGATAGAAACCGAAATAGAAGCTATCAATAGTAATAAAATTTATGAAAATGCTTTTGAATGGCGCTTTGAGTTTCCGCAGGTTTTAGATGATGAGGGGAACTATATAGGTTTTGATATAGTAGTAGGCAACCCGCCGTATATAAAAGAATACGAAAATAGAAAAGCTTTTGACGGTTTTAGAGAAACTCCCTATTATAAGGGAAAAATGGACATTTGGTATGGTTTTGCTTGTAAAGGAATTGATTTACTAAAACAAAAAGGTACTATTAGTTTTATAGCCCAAAATAATTGGGTTACAAGTTCAGGTGCTTCTATTTTAAGAAATAAAATTTTAGAAGAAACAGAATTAGAGGTTTTTATTGATTTTGTTGATTATAAAGTTTTTGAATCAGCCTCTATTCAAACAATGATTTTTCTACTGCAAAAGGTTGAAGAACCGCATGAAGAATATTACACTAAAGTATCAATATTAAAAGACAAGGATATAACAGAGTCTCAATTAAAAGATTTTCTTAAATTTGGTTTAGAAAATGACTATGCTACAAAGAAAATCTTTAAACTAAAACCAAAAAAATATATTGGAAAAACTATTCACCTTAATCAGACTGATATAGAAGATATTTTAGAAAAAATCGAAGAAAAAGGGGCGTTTAAATTATACGATAAAGAGGTGGCACAAGGAATAGTAGCTCCACAAGATTTTGTAAATGAAAACTCAGTAAAAATATTAGGAG
>NZ_KN389983.1:47295-48837 GCF_000213295.2 Capnocytophaga sp. oral taxon 329 str. F0087 | reverse complement strand
GTTTAAATTATACGATAAAGAGGTGGCACAAGGAATAGTAGCTCCACAAGATTTTGTAAATGAAAACTCAGTAAAAATATTAGGAGGCAATGTAAAGAAAGGAGATGGAATATTTGTAATTTCAGATGAAGAGCTAACAGATTTAAGCCTATCTGAAAAAGAATATGAACTTATTAAGCCTTATTATACGAGTGATGAACTTGATAAATATTGCACTAATAAAAAAAATTCTTATTGGATAATTTATACAAACTCAGATTTTAAAAATATAGAAAAAATCAAAGCCTATCCTAAAATAAAAGAACATTTAGACAAATTTAAAGATGTTATAACTTCTCACAACAAACCCTACGGACTTCATAGGTCGAGAGAAGAAAAATTTTTTAAAAATGAAAAAATATTATCTTTAAGAAAATGTAAGGAACCTACTTTTACGTTTTCTGACTTTGATTGCTATGTATCTCAAACATATTTTATTATTCAAACAGAAAGATTTAACTTAAAATATTTAACAGCCTATTTAAATTCTAAAATCATTAAATTTTGGCTACGATTTAAAGGTAAAATGCAAGGTAAAAATTATCAAATAGATAAAGAGCCTTTATTAAATATCCCTATAATAAAATCTGAATATGAAAGTAATATTATTCAATTATTTGATGATATACTAAATAATGAGGATGATATTAACAATTTGTTCTATGAAATTTTTAATCTAACTAAAAAAGAAATTAATATGATTGAAAGTTATCTATAGAGATATTTGGATCTATTATTAATACCTCTTGATAAGTTAAACCATACAATTTATAAATCAAGATATTAATCTTATTAATGATAGGGTTAATATCTTGATTTGCCTGTTTTAGAGCAACTAACTCATCATATAAGGTTGAAAAGAAATTTTCGTTATCTACCTTAATTATTGGAATAAGTAAAAGAGGTTCTTTATCTATCTGAAAATTGCTACCTTGCATTTTCCCCTTGTACCTAAGCCAAAAAGCTATTAATTTAGAATTTAATAATAATGTTAAGTATTTTAGGTTTACTCTTTTTGTTTTTATTACATAAAATGTAGCAGAAACATAGCAGTCAAAATCTGTATATGTAAATTTTGGTTCATTAGGAGATTTTCTAAGAGTAATTATTTTTTCGCCTATAAAGAAATCCTCTTTTCTAGCTCTATGTAATCCGTAAGGTTTATTGTCTGATGTAATTACATCTTTGAATCTATCTAAATGTTTTTTAATATTAGGATAAGATTGAATTTTTTCAGAGTTTTTAAAAGTAGAATCTGTATAAATTATCCAAAATTTATTTCTTTTATTTGCATAATACTTAAAAATCTCCTCTGAAGAATAGTAGGGTTTAATTAGAGATAGTTCATCATTTGTTAGGTTTAGTTTGTTTTTTTCCTCTTCAGATAGTCCAAAAATACCTTCTCCTTTCTTCAAAAAAGGATACTTAGATTGTATTTTGTTATTGACAAAATCATAGTGAGAATGTATTCCATTAGCCACCTCTTCATCGTATAATTTAAAT
>NZ_KN389983.1:39696-46718 GCF_000213295.2 Capnocytophaga sp. oral taxon 329 str. F0087 | reverse complement strand
ATACTTAGATTGTATTTTGTTATTGACAAAATCATAGTGAGAATGTATTCCATTAGCCACCTCTTCATCGTATAATTTAAATGCCCATCATTGTTTTATTCTTTTTGATTATATTTATTAGTTTAATCAAATTAATTTATACAATGATTTATGGATATATTCGGGTAAGTTCCGATAAACAAACCGTAGAAAACCAGCGTTTTGAAATTAGTAATTTCTGTGAGAAAAAGAGCCTAATTATTAATCTTTGGGTAGAAGAAACCATTTCAGGAATGACAAAAGTGGAGAATAGAAAACTCGGCAAACTCCTCAAAAAAATGAAAAAAGGCGATGTGCTTATTTGCTCAGAATTGTCGCGTTTGGGGCGTAACCTCTTGATGATTATGGGAGTACTTAATGAGTGTATGAACCGCGATATTCAGGTGTGGACAATTAAAGATAATTATCGCTTGGGGAGCGATATTAATAGCAAAGTGTTGGCGTTTGCCTTTGGGCTATCTGCTGAGATTGAACGTAACCTTATTAGTCAGCGTACCAAAGAGGCATTGGCACGCAAGAAAGCAGAGGGAGTAGTTCTCGGTCGCCCTAAAGGTAGTAAGTCCGCTAAAACAAAACTCACCGGACAAGAAAAACAGATTAAAGAGCTTTTAGAGAAAAAAGTATCGTATTCGGCTATTGGGCGTATTCTTGGGGTGCATAGGCTTACAGTGAGTAGTTTCGTGAAAAAAATTGCGGATAGTTAATTGTTAATTGATAATTATTTTGTACCTTTGTGCCTTGAATTGTGCATTAACTATTCCTTACCCATTCTTAATCACAAAATCACTAACATCTGATGACTAAAATAGACGCTTTTAAAGAAACTATGATAGCAGGGTATACCTGCAAAGGGGAGTATATTACCGTGGGAGGGGCTGTGTATGAAGGGCAGCCACTTGAAAAGGTATATGTAAATATTCCTCTGAAAACCCTTAACCGTCACGGTCTGATAGCGGGAGCTACTGGTACTGGTAAAACTAAAAGCCTACAAGTGATGGCTGAACACCTTTCTAAAAAAGGAGTGCCTGTGCTGCTGATGGATCTTAAAGGCGACCTTAGCGGTATAGGTGAGTCGGGTGAGGTGAAGCCTTTTATATTAGAGCGACTTGGCAAAATAGGCTTAGATTTTCAGCCGCAAGCTTTCCCTACTGAACTGCTCACTATCTCTGAGCAAAATGGTGTGCGTATGCGCGCTACTGTATCGGAGTTTGGGGCTACTCTCTTATCGCGTATCTTAGATCTTAGTGAGGTGCAAGAGGGGGTGTTGGCTGTGGTTTTTAAATATTGCGATGACCACGCTTTGCCACTTTTAGACCTCAAAGACCTTAAGAAAGTATTGCAATACGCCACAGAAGAGGGTAAGTCGAGTTTTGAAAAAGAGTACGGAGCGGTATCAAAATCGTCTACTAGTGCTATTTTGCGCAAGATAGTAGAGCTTGAGCATCAAGGGGCTGAACGTTTCTTTGGCGAAGTGAGTTTTGACCCCGCAGACCTATTGCGTACTAATAGCAAAGGTGAGGGGTATGTGAATATCATACGCCTAACGGATATACAAGACCGCCCTAAAATGTTCTCTACCTTTATGCTGAGCTTATTGGCAGAGATTTACACCACTTTTCCAGAGGTGGGCGACCTACCTAAGCCTAAATTGGTGATATTTATAGATGAAGCGCATCTTATCTTCAACGAAGCTTCGCGCACACTGCTCAACCAGTTAGAAAATATAGTAAAACTCATACGTTCAAAAGGGGTGGGGCTTATTTTCTGTACCCAAAACCCTACTGACATACCTGATGCAGTACTTTCGCAGTTGGGTATGAAAATACAGCACGCTATTAGGGCTTTCACCGCTAAAGACCGCAAGGCTATTAAGCTAACGGCTGAGAATTACCCCAGCTCTGATTTCTACGATACTGCGGAAACGCTTACTTCGCTTGGTACGGGTGAGGCTTTGGTAACTGCCCTTAACGAGAAAGGTATCCCTACGCCATTGGTAGCTACGATGATGCGCGCTCCTATGAGTCGTATGGATATGCTTACTCCCGCCGAGATTGATGCACTGATAGCACGCTCTGAATTGGCACGCAAGTACAATGAGGTGATAGACCGCGAGAGTGCTTATGAGTTGCTAAACAAGAAGATAGACGAGATTCACACTGAAGAGGCAAAACAAAAGGAAGTGACTGAAAAGCAATCTGCTCCCAAGACTACCCAGACTAAGGGAAGGCGTTCTTCAGCACAAAATCCGTTGATAAAAATGGTTACCAGCGCCACCTTTGTAAGAGGGGTATTAGGAATATTAAACAAAATTATTAAGAAATAATGAGAAAGTACTTTATCGCAACTATGGTTATAATGAGCCTTATAGGCTGTAGTGATAACAAAAATGAGTTTTTAATTAGCAATGATAGAGTAGGGGGACTTCAGAAAGATACTCCTATACAGAAATTAGATTCTATTTTTGCTAAAGATTCTATTGTAAACTCTAACTTAGAAGGAGAATTGCGCTATGCAAGTACCGAACGCATCACTATTTTTAATAAAGAAGGGAAAGAACTATTAGAAATAACTCCTAAAACCAATGATAAGCACGAAAAAGTAGTGGAAAGCGTCTTCGTACTGTCGGAATTATACACAACAGATAAAGGAATATCGCTTAAAAGTACTTTTAAAGAGGTAAAAGAGAAGTACCCTGAGTTGGATATAGAACCTTCTATTAGCAGTGTAATAGTAACTCCTAAGGGGCAAAATTTCTATTTTACATTTGATAAAACCGCTTTAAAAACTAATAATTTAGGGCTTTCTGATACTGTGACTGCTGAAGATATAGACGATACAGCTAAAATCACGCGTATCAGTGTTAATTTTTAGGAAAATATAATAATAAAATGAACCATATTAAACTTAACAGCATTGAAGAAGCTGTAGAGGATATAAAAAAAGGTAAAGTAGTCATCGTAGTAGATGATGAAAACCGCGAAAACGAAGGTGACTTTATAGCCGCTGCTGAAAAGGTAACCCCTGAGATGATCAACTTTATGATTACTAATGGTAGGGGGTTAGTATGTGCTCCGCTTACTGAAAAGCGTTGTGTAGAACTTGATTTGCCAATGATGGTACAAAATAATACAGTACTGCACGAAACGCAGTTTACTGTATCGGTAGACCTCAAAGGTAATGGTTGTACTACAGGTATTTCAGCTTTTGACCGTGCTAAGACTATACAAGCCTTAGTGAACCCTGATACTAAGCCTTTTGATTTGGGTAGACCAGGGCATATATTCCCGCTTCGAGCTAAAGAAGGAGGTGTATTGCGTCGTACAGGACACACAGAAGCTGCTATAGACCTTACTCGTATTGCGGGACTTTATCCTGCCGGTATTTTGGTAGAAATCCTAAATGAAGATGGTACTATGGCACGCCTACCACAGTTGGTAGAAGTAGCTAAGAAGTTTGACCTTAAAATTATCTCTATAGAAGACCTTATCGCCTACCGTATGCGCAAAGATACTTTGGTGATTAAGAAAGAGGATTTTGCGCTACAAACTCCGTACGGAGAGTTTCGCTTGCGTGCTTATGAGCAAACTACCAATAAACAGATACATTTGGCCTTTACTAAAGGTTCTTGGAAGGCAGATGAGCCAGTGCTTACCCGTGTGCATTCGTCATTTATTAGCAATGATATTTTAGAGGTATTAGCGGGTGATAAAGACAATCCGTTAGAGCGTATCTTTAAGAAAATCAACGAAGAAGGCAAAGGGGCTGTAATTGTAATCAACAAAGAAGGGTACTCTCAGAACCTGTTGCAGCGTATTACTGAGATGAAAGAGCACCAAAATGGACACCCACTACCGCAACTAAACAAAGATACTAAAGATATAGGTATGGGGGCTCAGATACTCAATGATTTGTCTATTAGAAAGTTGCGTTTGCTCACTAACTCTAAGAATGCTGCCAGCTACGTAGGTATGTCAGGCTACGGATTAGAAATTACTGAGGAAATACCTTATTAATATATGAAGAAAATACTATTTGTAGGAGCATTGCTGTGCAGTATGTTCACTAAGGCTCAAGAACTTAATGCCTTAGTGACAGTCAATACACAACAGGTAAACCAAAGCAATCGTTCGGTATTCAAGACTTTAGAGAAATCATTGCAAGAGTTTATCAACCAAACTCGCTGGACAGACCTAAAAGTGCGTGAAAACGAACGTATACGCTGTAGTTTTACATTAGTAATCAATAAGTTAGAAAATTCACATTACGAGGCGAGTCTGTTAGTGCAGTCGTCACGCCCTGTGTATAACACTGCTTATTACACACCTGTATTTAACCTACAAGACAAAGAGGTAGCTTTTGATTATCAAGAGTTTACTCCTCTTACTTTCAACGAAAACACTTTTGAGTCGAATCTTACTTCAGTAGTGGCCTATTATGTCTACCTGATATTAGGGTTTGATGCAGATACTTTTTCGGAGAAAACAGGTCATCCGTATTTTCTGAAAGCTAAACAAATAGTCACTGCCGCACAGAATAGTGCTTATGCAGGCTGGGCTGATAATGGTAAGAATAATCGTTATTTGCTGATAAATGAACTTATATCAGAAAACTATGATTTATACCATAAGGCTTATTATCAATATCACCGCTTAGGTTTAGATGTGATGAGCTCACAAGAAAAAGAAGGCAAAGAGGCTATACAAAACGCTATATTGCTTTTGGAGAAAATACCGAGCTTAAGGCTTAATTCTTATGCTATGGTAGCCTTTTTTAGTGCTAAAACTGATGAAATAGCTGCTATTTTTTCAGGAGGAGCTATTTTTGATACTAAACAGCTGAAAGAAGCCTTGGTGAAGCTATCGCCAGCACAAATGACCAAGTGGAATGAAATAAAATAAAGACTATGCTCACAGCACTATCTATAAAAAACTATGCACTTATTGACGACCTAAAAGTTGACTTTCCTGAGGGGTTTATCATTATCACAGGTGAAACAGGTTCGGGTAAATCCATTATGCTTGACGCCCTTTCTCTGATATTAGGCAAACGCGCTGATATGTCAGCTTTGCGCAATAAAGAAGAGAAATGTATCATAGAAGCTGAATTTTCATTGCAAAACTATGAATTTCAGCCTTTATTTCAGGAGTTAGATATTGATTACGACCCACAGACAATTATAAGGCGCGAGATATTGCCTTCAGGTAAGTCGCGTGCTTTTGTAAATGATGTGCCAGCTACCTTAGAGGTACTTTCTCGTTTGGGACAGGTATTGGTAGATATTCATTCGCAGCATCAAACGCTTGCTCTTAGTGATACCTCCTTTCAGTTTGCTATTATCGATGCAATGGCAAATGATAAGTCATTGCTAACAGAGTATGTGCAACTACACCAGTTACTCAAAAAAGAACAGAAAAAGTTAGAAGAGCTTATTGAATTTCAGAAAAATACCAAAAAGGAGTACGATTATAATCTGCATCAGCTTAAAGAGCTCAAATCGGCTACTTTAGAAGAAGGTATTTTAGAAGAATTAGAAGAGAGTTATGAGGAAGCCTCTAATATAGAGGATATAAAAGAGAATGTATCGGAGAGTCTTTACCTACTCAATGATGAAAATATAGGTATTCTTAATAATTTGCGCGAACTTAAGCGCTCTTTCTCATCGCTTACTGAGTATAAACAGCTTTACCGTGATTTATATGAACGTATAGAGTCTGCTTTCTTAGAATTAGAAGATTTAGCTTCAGAAATTAGTGATATAGATGAGAGCATAGAGGCTGACCCTGATAACTTAGAGCAAATCTCTAAACAACTAAATAAGATTTACTCCTTGCAAAAGAAGCACAGTGTAGCAACAGTAGAAGAACTGATAGCTATTCAGCAAGAGTTAGAAGAAGCAGTATCAAAAACAGAAAGTGTAGATATTGACCTCAATAAACAAAAGAAGATAGTAGAAGAGCAGCATACAGCAACCCTCAAGAAGGCAAACCAGCTACACAAAGTGCGCGAGAAGGTAATCCCTGCCCTCGACAAGAAGCTAACTAACTTTATGCACGAGCTCGGTATGCCTAATGGGCGTTTTTCGATTACCCTTACTGCTACTGATACTTTCTTTGCTAACGGCAATGACGAGCTTTCATTCTTGTTTTCAGCCAATAAAGGAGGGGATTTCGGACAGTTAAAAAAGGTAGCCTCTGGAGGAGAACTCTCTCGTATAATGCTGGCAGTCAAGGCTATTATGGCAGAACATACCGCTCTCCCTACTATTATGTTTGATGAGATTGATACAGGGGTTTCTGGTGAAATCTCTCAGAAGATGGGTGATATTATGAAGCAAATGAGCCAAAACCGACAAGTATTTGCTATCACACATTTGCCACAAATAGCAGCTAAAGGAGCTTATCATTTTAAGGTCTTCAAAGAAGATAGCAAAGGTAAGACCACTACCCATTTAAAACTTCTTACAGAAGAAGAACGTATTACAGAACTTTCTGAAATGCTTGAAGGCAAAAACAGCGGTGCTTCAGCTCGCAATCACGCTATAGAGCTATTAAGAAAAGGATAGAAAATTTGATAATTTGACGATTTGTCAATTAGCAGATTAACAAATAAAAAAGAGTCTATTAGTTTAAAATCTAATAGACTCTTTTTTTATTAACTCATTGGCTAATTTACAAATTAGCTAATTGACTATAGTTAGCTTTGCAAACCGCAGTAGGATATTTTTTAAACCTCCTACCTCAAAGTTTATTTGTGCTTTTTTATCATTACCACTGCCTTCTAAGCCTACTACTTTACCTTTTCCAAAACGCTCGTGATAGACATTGGTGCCTATATCTAAGCCATTATAAACATCTTTGCTGGCTATATTCTGCATAGCATTGATGGGCTTTAACTTGCGTAGCTTTTGCTGTTCTTCACCTGTAGGAGCGTTTTTAGCAGGAGGCGTACCACTAATAGGTTTCTGCAAGCGTAGCTTACTCTTA
>NZ_KN389983.1:0-38968 GCF_000213295.2 Capnocytophaga sp. oral taxon 329 str. F0087 | reverse complement strand
TATAAACCTACTAGGTTCAGAGGGCGAAAGCTGCCCCCAGCGATAACGATTCTCTGCATAAGTGAGGTAGGCCTGCTTCTCGGCACGTGTAAGTGCAACGTAAAATAAGCGACGCTCTTCCTCTAACTCCTCACGCGATTGTATACTCTTAGCCAAGGGGAAAAGGTCTTCTTCCATTCCCACCACATATACATAAGGGAACTCCAATCCTTTAGCTAAGTGTATGGTCATCAGGGCTACACGGTCTTCATCGCCTATTTCTTTATCAGAATCAGTAGCTAATGACACATCTTCTAAATACTCTGTTAGGCTACCTGTGCTATCAGCTATATCCTCTTGCCCTGCTACGAAATCCTTAATACCATTTAGCATCTCCTCGATGTTCTCCATCTTAGCAATTCCCTCTGGAGTACCATCTTTCTTAAACTCTTGTAGCAATCCTGTTTTCTTAGCTACTTGTTCTGCTACCTCAAAAGCATTAGCCTCTTTGTTAAGCGCCTGAAAGTTAAGTATCATCACCACAAAGTCAGTTAACTTCTGTCGAGTAGTGCTATTAATGTGTAAATCAGGCAGTTTATTAATGTTGTACATCACCTCAAACAGCGATTTTTTATAATGATTAGCCGCTAAAGTGAGCTTTTCCATCGTAGTTTCACCTATACCGCGCGCTGGGAAGTTAATAATACGTACTAAAGCCTCTTCATCATTAGGGTTAATGATAAGTCTTAGGTAAGCCAACACATCTTTTATCTCTTTTCGTTGATAAAACGAAAGCCCGCCATAAATACGATACGGAATATCCCGCTTTCTCAGCGCATCTTCTATGGCACGTGACTGCGAGTTGGTACGGTAGAGTACTGCAAAGCTACCATTGGGCAACTGATGCTGCATCTTATTCTCAAAGATAGACCCCGCCACAAATCGTCCCTCATCAGCATCGGTAGCACTGCGATGCACCTTTATAGGTTCACCCAACTCATTTTCAGTAAATACCACCTTATCTAAGCGTATTTTATTATGCTCTATCACACTGTTGGCAGCCTCTACGATATTCTTGGTCGAGCGGTAATTCTGCTCTAATTTGTACTCCTTGGCTTCAGGATAGTCACTTTTGAAGTTCAGAATATTGTTGATATTCGCCCCGCGGAAAGCATAAATACTCTGTGCGTCGTCGCCTACCACGCATATATTGTGAAAACGGTCAGCTAAAGCCTTGACAATCAGATATTGAGAGTGGTTAGTATCTTGGTACTCATCTACCAATATGTACTGAAATCTATTTTGGTATTTAGCTAATACTTCAGGGAAAACATTTAGTAACTCATTGGTTCTGAGGAGTAAATCATCAAAATCCATTGCCCCTGCTTTGAAACACCTATCTACATACTCCTGATAAATATCCCCAAAGCGCGGTTGTCGCCTAGCAGCATCTGCCTCAATCAGTTCCGGACTATTAAAATAAGCCCGTACAGTGATAAGATTGTTCTTTAAAGACGATATTCGCTGCTGTATTTGCTTATATTTGTACACATCTTTGTCTAATTCCTTCTCTTTTATAATACCATTGATAAGACGTTGCGAATCTTGTGTATCATAAATGGTAAAATTCTGTGGAAACCCCAACTTATCAGCTTCAAATCGCAATATTCGGGCGAAAACGGAGTGAAAAGTACCCATCCATAGGTTCTTAGCCTCGTTATTGCCCACTATATCGGCAATTCGCTTTTTCATTTCGTTAGCAGCCTTATTCGTAAAAGTAAGAGCAAGTATGTTAAAAGCGTCTACCCCTTGCCGCATAAGGTTAGCTATGCGATAGGTCAGCACACGCGTTTTTCCCGAGCCTGCACCTGCTATTACAATGATAGGTCCTTCTTTTTGAAGCACTGCCGCGCGCTGAGGAGCGTTGAGTCGTTCTAATTCCTTTGAAAATAAGTCCATAAGTAGTGTGTTCTAAAAGGCTGCAAAGATAGCAAAACAATTCCCAATTCGCAATGTTTAATTATCAAAAACCTCAAAGTGATTGTCCTCGTAAAAGAAAATAATCCGTTTAATCTTCTTGTGTGTATCTGCCAGCACAGAAAGTTTTTCTTCTATTATAGGAGCTGTAACAGACTCTTGTACAGTTTTCTCTTGCGTAGGAGTAGCTACAATAGGCGAGGGGGTAGGAGTCATCTCTATTTCGGGTATATCACTAAATAGGTCTGGTTGTTTTCGAGGAGAAATGCTATGCGTCTCTTCCTTGCGCGGAAAACTTCCTTTGCCCTGTGTAATCCAATACATATCTACCTCAGGAAATTTCTCGATGAGCTTCAGAATAAAATCTAAGCTGGGCTTATTGCGCTCTGATAGTAAATGCGAAATACCTGAACGCTGAATTTCTAAGCTATCAGCAAAGGCAGCTGCATTAAGTCCGTAATAATCCATTACTTGTTGTAACCTTTGTGCAAAATCTGTTGTGTTTAACATTGTAATTATTGTTTAAAAAGTTAAGAATGCACAAATGTAAATCAAAAAAATGAGATACACAACTATAAACATAACTATTTTTTAAAGGCATAAAGTATTAATTTAAAAAATATTTGTAACTAACTGATATAACTAAAGATGCATTTTAATTATAAAAATAATCTATTGTATTACAACCTAATAAAATTCAATAGTTACGTTGCTAATCTATAGTTAATAATACTATCACTATTTTAAAATCTCCAGTAGGGCAAATAATTGTAAATTACAATTGTAAAATATTACAAATTACAGTGTTTTACTTTTGTAACTTATATATTAATACAAAAATAATCAGTATATTTGCCTCATTTAATAGCTCTTATAAAATTTCAATAACTATGGTAACAGAACTTCACGGACGCTATATTAACTATCAAATGATAGCTCCTCTGCTTGCAGCATACCCCTTTCAGGAGGTTATTCCCCTTGGAAAATCAGTAAAAGGCACACCTATCAATCTTTATAGAATAGGAAAAGGGACTAAAAAAGTGCTTATATGGTCGCAAATGCACGGTAATGAATCTACCACTACTAAAGCTCTTTTTGATGTTTTCGAGCAACTAAAAACAGCTGATTTTACCAAGAATCTGAGTATTTACGTTATCCCGATGCTCAATCCTGACGGCGCTGAAGTGTTTACACGTGTAAATTACAATCAAATAGACCTAAATAGAGATGCTTACGAGCTTACCCAACCTGAAAGCAAATGTTTGCGCAAAGCTTATGAGTTAGTACAACCTGACTTTTGCTTCAATTTGCACGACCAGCGCACTATCTTCAGCGTAGCACAAACCTCTAATCCAGCCACAGTCTCTTTTTTAGCCCCAGCTTACAACGAAGAACGTAGTATAAATCCAGTGCGCGAGACGGCTATGAAGCTAATTGTACTGATGTACCAATTCCTTGATATTCCTAACCAAATTGCCCGTTTTGACGATGCTTTTAATATCAATTGCACAGGTGATAGGTATACAGCTCTTGGTACTCCTACCATACTGTTTGAAGCAGGACACTTTCCTAATGATTACAACCGTGAACAAACCAGAAAGTATATTGCTCAAGCCATTTTTGCAGGGTTAAAAGGCATTGCTAATAATAGTTTTACAGATGTAAATTATAAAGATTACTTTTGTATATCAGAAAATGATAAGTGCTTTGTAGATATTTTATTGCGCGATAATACACATACGGCAGAGGTAGCCATTATGTATAAAGAAGTGCTAAAAGACAACTGTATTTACTTTGAGCCTTATATAGCTGAAATAGGAGATTTATCGCATAAATACGGACATAAAGAAGATTTCTTAATGAATTTCGTAAAACCTCCTTTTGATAAAAATAGCATTGAAAAGCAGTTAGATTTGCATAATCCTTACTTCAAAGTAGCAGAATAATGTGATTTTTTTAAAAATTGTCTTATTTTATTTGGAATATTAAAAAAATAACTGTTACTTTGCGCATTATAAAATCATCAATCTTTAATAACTATGGCAAGATACAAATTAGACGAGGTTGATCATCAAATATTAGATTTGATGATAGACAACACCCGCACTCCTTTTACTGATATTGCTAAGCAATTAAATATTTCGGCTGGTACAGTGCACGTGCGTGTGCGTAAAATGGAAGAAATAGGCATCATTACGGGCTCTACTCTTACAGTCGATTACAACCGATTGGGGTATACATTTATCGCTTATGTAGGCATATTCTTAGAGCGTAACCATCAGGCGCAGTTCGTTTTAGAGCGATTAGAAGAAATACCTTTTGTAACGGTAGCACATATTACTTCGGGTAAGTACAATATTTTCTGCAAGATTAGAGCAAAAGACACCAAGCACGCCAAAGAGGTGATTTATATGATTGATGATATACAAGGCGTAGCCCGTTCAGAAACAATGATTTCTATGGAAGAGGCCATCAACGACAAACGCCGCTTGTTACATAAAGCGTTCCGCGAATTGTAAGTTTTTTTGAATCATATTTAAACACTTTGCCAAAGGTCGTAATTTATGACTTTTGGCAAAGTGTTTTTTTTGTACAGACATTTTTCTCCCCTTATTTATCTTTTACATTCGATATAAGATGGATATAGGATGGATACAGGAAGAGCGAAGGAAAGTCGGCGAGCTGGCGCAGCCGAGTATGTGACGAATAATAAACGAGAAGTAAGCATCTTTTTCTTGTTTAATAAAAAATAAATTATTACTTTTGCTGTTTTAAAAAAATTAATATTATGAGTAGATTATCTAATTTTAAAGAGTTCTATCTGAAAGTAGTACTACCTAATACTCTTTCATATAAAAATTATTTCAATGAGGGTAATTTTGATAAGAATATGAATGATCTTATTAAAAAATACCAAGAAAGTTACGGTTTTAATCCTTTTGAGGATAGTATATCCTTAAAAGATCTGGATATAAAACCTATTGATAATATTTTTGAAGACTATTCAAATAGTAAAGGGAGTGGTGTGCCACGCGCTATTATTAACACCCATTATAGGAAATTTTTAACATATCAAGAAGATATTCATTTTGAAAACCTACAGGAACTTATTAATAGAATTAATGAAGCATTTAGAAAAGATAACTTTATTGAAAAATTTCAAAGGAAACGTACAGAGTTCAATGGGAATAGTAGGGTAGCTTCAAATGATGTAATTTTTGGAGATGTAAGAGATAATTATTGGACTATTAACAAAGGAAGTGAAAAAGAACTTCAATATCATATCAATAATGATGGAAAATATATTGGATATGGGTTAGGATTCAATGCTCAACCTTCTCAAAATAATCATAGTCCGATGGAATATGTTATTCCTTTTGTAAAAAGTTTTATTAATAATAGAATATATGATAAATTGCAAGATTATCAATTTGTAAATTCTTCACTTGAAGATCTTAAAAATATTTCTTATGGAGACTTTATTTTATTTGGAAAAAAAATAGAATTAAAAGAAGATAAGAGCATAGAAGGCATTAAACTTCTTGAACTTATTTATGACTTAGAAGGCAAACAATTTGAAGCCTATAAGCTCATTTTTAGTAATGCAAATCTTATAAAAGAGAATAAAATGAATATCGAAAACGAAATACAAAAATACACAGACCTCCTCCACTACAAACCTCAAATCATTCTACAAGGTCCCCCTGGTACTGGTAAAACTCGTGAGGCTAAACGTATTGCCAAAGCGTTATTAGGTTTAGGTGAAAATGATAGTTTAGAGGGCAATGAGCAATTCAAACTCATTCAGTTTCACCCCAGCTATTCTTATGAAGATTTTGTAAGAGGAATTATAGCTGAAACTGTAGATGAAAAGATTAAATACTCTGTTAAAGATAAAATATTAGGATCTTTTGCTCAAGAAGCTTTAAAAGATAAAGATAAACCCTACGTTCTTGTCATAGATGAAATTAACCGTGCAAACCTATCAGCTGTACTCGGCGAACTTATCTATGCCTTAGAATATCGTGGTGAAGCAGTGCAAAGTATGTATGCTATTGAGGGAGAAAACAACCTTACTTTGCCTCCTAATCTCTATATTATCGGCACGATGAATACCGCCGACCGCTCCGTAGGGCATATAGATTATGCTATCCGCCGCCGCTTTGCCTTTGTAAATATCTTGCCTAAAGATTTAACAAATGAATTAGGCGATCAGTTTGAGAGTGCGTTATTTGCTAAAGTGACTAACTTGTTCAATACTAATTTATCTTCTGAGTTCAAAAAGGAAGAGGTTCAATTAGGGCATTCGTATTTCATTACTAAAAATACTCCTATCGATATCCGTTGGGAATACGAAATCAAGCCTATTTTGTTCGAATATGTTAAAGATGGTATTCTCGTTGGAGAGGGAATAGAAACTACTATAAATAACCTTATCAACGATGAAAATAACGCTTCTTGAACATAAGCCTTATAGCATCAAAAAGGAGGGGGAGACGCTAAAAATCTTTGAGGCAATACCTCATATTTGTCCGTATATATTGAAAAAAGATAGACAGGGTAATCCCGTCTATCCTTTTGAAATTAAGCGTACAAATGACGAAGAGGTATGTTTGCAGGCAGGCTATTATATAGGGGCATTGTGGTTGGTAAAACATCACAAATTCGTATATATAGAGCCAAAAATGAATAAAAAACAGATAGCTGAAGGCTCTTCTTCTCAAGAAGAATGGGCAGAAATTGACTATCTAAAAATGCTTCTCAGCATTACGGGGCTTGATCCTAAAGATACACAAGACCTCATCAAAATCTATTGGGACGAACCTCCAATTACTATCGAACAGCAAAAAGACACACTCACGCCTTTTCTAATGGTGCAATTCCTTTTGCTACTGAAGCGTATTGTGCGCAAAGGACTCAAAAAATCGTACTACACGGTCGAGGAGAATCTTAATAGCCGTATCAAAGGTAAGATACAGTTAGCTAAACACCTCAAACAAAATGTTTTTAAGAACAAACTGACAGCTCACGTATGTAGGTATCAAGAGTTTGGAATGGATAACCTCGAAAATCGATTTTTAAAGAAGGTCTTACAATTTATCATCAGCTTTAAGAATACGCACGCTAATTACTTCGCAGGAAATGACAAATCTATTCGCGAATTGATTACCTATTGTAGCCCATATTTTGAGTTGATTTCAGAAGAAATTAATATAGAAAACCTCAAAAAACTTACTACCAATACTTTTTTTAAAGAATATGAGGAAGCCATTCGCATCGGAAAGCATATCTTAAAGCGTTTTTCGTATAATATCACCGAAACAACCCAACAAAAAGTAACTATTCCGCCTTTTTGTATAGATATGCCCAAACTTTTTGAGTTATATGTCTATAAAAAGCTACAAGAACAGTTTGGTAGAGAGGCGGTGACCTATCATCTTACAGCTGATTATACCGAATTAGATTTCTTGCTCAACACTCCAGAATACAAAATGGTCATTGATGCCAAGTATAAGCCTATTTATGAAGATAATAGAGTGATAGACGACATCCGCCAAGTGAGTGGTTATGCACGCTTAGAAAGAGTTTATCAAAAACTTGGTTTAGAGGGTAGTAATAAACTTATTGATTGCCTTATTATCTACCCTTCTTTAGATGAAGATACAAATTTTTTCTTAAAAGATAAGAAAATAGCTGGATATAGAAATATCTATAAACAAAGCATATCCATTCCATTAATTACTAATCTTTAATCATTCATCATTATGTCAAAATTCTACAACGAAATTGCGGAAAAATACGATTACATCTTTCCGTTATCACCAGCTCACCAAACCTTCTTTGCCATTGAACTATATGGCAAAACTGTTCTTGATGTAGGTGCTGCCACGGGCAATCTTACAGCTTACTTATTATCGCAAGGTTACGAGGTTACCGCTATTGACCTTAGCGAGCGACTCATTGCCGAAGCTACCAAGAAAGACATTGTGGTACAACCACTTAATATGCTTGATATTGACCAGCTTGCTGTCTTCAACAATATTGTTTGTATCGGTAATACATTGCCGCACCTCGATAGTAAAACTTCTGTACAGCTCTTTTTGCAAAAAGCCTATGGGCAACTGACTCAAAAGGGTAAACTTATTTTGCAAATAGTCAATTTTCAGAAGTATTTTGCCCAAAAGCAAGGCAATTATTTAGGTAATTTACCTCTTATAGCCAATAATAAGGTAAAATTTGAACGATTTTACTATCTAAATGACAGCGATAAAATCATCTTTAAGACTATTTTAGACGATACTATAGAAAATGAAGAGCTACTACAGCCTATTTTTGCTAATGAACTCACTGATTGGCTTATCAAAATAGGGTTTAAAAACCTTAAATTGTATGGCAATTTTAAGAAAGATCCTTTTGAGCCTGAAAAATCTATGGCGTTGATTGTGAGTGCTGAAAAATGAGTTTTGAACTAAGATTTTCGTATCTTACAAATATTGTGTATATTTGCACTTTTAAAATAATTAATAACAACTAGAAAATGTTATCAGTATCCAATTTATCAGTACAATTCGGTAAGCGTGTCCTCTTCGATGAGGTAAACGTAACCTTTACTCAAGGCAACTGCTACGGCATCATCGGTGCTAATGGAGCAGGCAAATCTACTTTCCTTAAAATTCTTTCAGGCAAGCAAGAACCTACTTCGGGGCGCGTTATCCTCGAACCTGGCAAACGTATGTCGGTGCTTGAGCAAGACCACTACGCTTATGACGATTACACCGTACTCGACACTGTGATTATGGGCAACAAAGTCCTTTCTAAAGTTAAGAAAGAGATGGACGACCTCTATGCTGACTACTCTGATGAGCACGCCGAGCGTATTGGTGAGCTACAGATGCAGTTTGACGAGATGAACGGCTGGAATGCCGAAAGTGATGCGGCTGCTTTGCTCTCTAACTTGGGTATTGCTGAGGATATGCACTACACTATGATGTCCGAAATGGACGGCAAACTCAAAGTGCGAGTACTTTTGGCGCAAGCGCTCTTCGGAAATCCTGATGTACTCATAATGGACGAGCCTACTAACGACCTCGATTTCGAGACTATTGGCTGGCTGGAGAACTTTTTGGCAAATTACGACAATACGGTGATTGTAGTCTCTCACGACCGTCACTTCCTTGATGCCGTTTGTACCCATATCTCGGATATTGACTTCGGAAAAATTAACCATTTTTCGGGTAACTATACTTTCTGGTACGAAAGTAGTCAGTTAGCAGCCCGTCAGCGTGCGCAACAGAACAAAAAGGCAGAAGAGAAAGCCAAAGAGTTGCAGGAATTTATTGCGCGCTTTAGTGCCAACGTGGCAAAATCAAAGCAGGCGACCTCTCGTAAGAAGATGTTGGAGAAACTTAATATCGAGGAAATCAAACCGTCTTCTCGCCGTTACCCTGCTATCATTTTCGAGCGTGACCGCGAGGCAGGCGACCAGATTCTACACGTGGAAAACCTCGCAGCTTCTATCGACGGACAGGTATTGTTCCAAAATGTGGACATCAACCTTGCCAAAGACGACAAAGTAGCCGTGATTTCTAAGGATTCGCGTGCCACCACTGCCTTTTATGAGATTCTCAACAACAACCTTAAGCCCGATGCGGGCACTTTTGCGTGGGGTATCACCACCTCACAGTCTTACCTGCCGGTGGATAACTCCGATTTCTTCACCCAAGACCTTTCTTTGGTGGATTGGTTGCGCCAATGGGCGAAAACAGAGGAAGAACGCGAGGAAGTATATGTGCGCGGGTTCTTGGGGAAGATGCTTTTCAGTGGCGAGGAAGCCCTTAAAAACTGTAAAGTGCTCTCAGGAGGCGAGAAAGTGCGCTGTATGCTCAGCCGTATGATGATGTTGCGCGCCAATGTGCTAATGCTCAACGAACCTACCAACCATTTGGATTTGGAGAGTATCACCGCCTTCAACAACTCGCTGAAAAACTTTAAAGGTACCGTGCTTTTCACCACTCACGACCACGAATTTTCGCAAACCGTTGCCAATCGTATCATCGAGCTTACCCCTAGTGGCATCATAGACCGCTATATGACCTTTGATGAGTATATGGACGACAAAAATATTCAGGAACTCCGAGAAAAGATGTATAAACAATGATTAACGGTTAATGATTAATGATTAATCAGAGCACTTTGGCAAAGCTCATTGTACAAAAAAGTGATTAAAATGAGCTTTGCCAGAGTTTTTTGAAATGGAAATAGGAAATTTATGTGATTTTTAATATGTAATATCAATTAAAATTAGTTATTAATAAAAATAAAGTGGCATGTTTAATTTAGATATTAGTCAAATAACGAACTCTTTTAGTATTTTTTCATTTAATTATTCAACTAAAAAGGAAATAGTATCCCAAAAAATAGAACAAATTCAAAAAGAAGAAGATAAAAAATCCATATCTGATAAAAGAGATTATAAAACTACTATGAGTGGTTCTAAAATTGAACTAATAGAGAAATTAGAAGAAGATATTGTTATATATTTATTTATTCAAAAGGAAAAAGAAAATGGTATTTCTTGGAATCTAATTGCGCCAATAGTAAAATGTTTGACAAGTAATACTATACTTCAATATGGACTAGGATTCTTTGCCTTGCAAGGAAGTGGGGGAGGGCTAAATAGTACAAATTCTATTTTTATTTCAGCAAAAAAACTAAAAGAAAAAGGATATAATGTCATTTTTTCCCCAAGAGTAATAAAAAGTAATCACTTACTAAAATAATTTGAGTATTGTGATAATAACCTTACATTAGATGATTTAGATAAAAATTCCATCTCATTATGTAATTATCTAATAAATGATACTTTTGAATTAATTTACAAAAAATATAATGAATTTCTAGAAAGATATTTTTCTAATAATGATAAAAAACGTAATTATTATGAGTTCTAAGACTAAAAATTATTTACAAACTCAATTATTCCCTGATGAAGATATTAAACAACCTAAACACGATGATATAATGTTTTGGTTGGATAAGAATATTAATGCTATTACAGAAGAAATTTTACCAAAAGATATTAGTAAATATATCAATAAATACGAAAAAGAAAATATCAATAATCAAATTAATAGAACAAAAGAGTATTTTCGAAGAATAGGAACAGAGGAAAGTATAGAGAATATTAAAAAACTCGATAATTTGAATTTATTCAATAAGGAATATATTAGAACGGTTCCTATAAATATAGAATTAAAAAATTGGGAGTTCCCTATAACTATTGGAGAAGAAAAGTATAAAAGAATTATAGGATTTGTTGATATGTTTGTAGGTTTTTATTTTCCTACATCTGCATATTTGCAAGGAATTGTTGAGGAAATAAAATATGGTGAAATTGTAAAATACAGATTAGAAGACACTATAGGTTTAAATTTCCATAGAAAATATAGATCTGTAGCTTTTGAAGTGAAAACAAAAATAGACTCTGTTGGAGAACTGATAAGACAAATTAATTATTACAGAAATGTACTAAGAGATACTATTTTTGTAGTTATTTCTGAGAATGATGAATATAAAGATATTCTTAATGATCAAAAAATAAAATTTATAAAGTATGAACCTGAAAAATATCTTTAACAATTTAATGTACTCAATATTTGTAATATTATATTACCTCTTTGTATAAACAGAGTTCAAAATAAAATTAAGCTTATAAAAAATGAAAATCATCGGGATTAGTGTGCGCACTACCAATCAGAACGGACAGGCAATGCAAGACATTGGAAACCTTTGGCAACGCTTTTTTAGCGAGCAACTTTTGACAAAAATACCCAATAAGGTAAGCGATGCCATTTACAGCATCTACACCGATTACCAAAAGGACTATACCGAGCCTTACACTTGCATAATAGGAGTAGAAGTTACCACGCTCAGCACGATTCCCGACGGCTTAGAGGGCAGGGAATTTCCTGAGCAAACCTTTCAAAAGTTTGTAGCCAAAGGCGCAATGCCTCAAGCAGTAGGGACAATGTGGCAACATATCTGGGACAACGACACCACACTCAATCGCACTTATATATATGACTATGAGCGCTACACAGAGAAGTCTCAGCAAGGAGATACCTCCGAAGTAGATATTTTTATAGGTGTAAAGGATTGATAAAAATTGGAAAAATAGCTATGGATTTAATGAAGGATTGGAATACCTACAAAGAAACTGAAGAGGCACAAAGGGTGATAGAACTTTTTGAGGAGGGAAGTCTGAATGATATTCTTCATACTTTTGTAAAGGAAGGGGCAGCTGAATTTCCTCTTTTTGAACATACTATCAAAAATGTGTTTGAATATTCGCTTATCCCTTATGATGTGCCTATCAAAGACCTTTTTCTTTACCTTATCGATAGTGGATTAAAGGGCTATTTAGTAGCTTCAGACTTTGTATTCGACATCTTTTTAGCTGAAGAATACGATTTTCTCATCGAACGAATGATTCCTACTTCTATAGGTCTTTTTGGCTTGGATAGAGAGGAGGATAACAATTGTTATGTACCTTATCTTTTTTATCACAACTTTAGCAAACTCAAGAAGATAGCAGCCCTCTCGCAGGTGGAAATGCCTCTTGTACCCACTAAAGAACAAGAAAGAGAACGAGTGCTATATTATTTAGATTTTTGTAATGTATGGAATACCTTTCGCAAAAATAATAACCTCTCAATGGCTGAATTATGCACTTTTCTTTATAATTTTGCACCCCAATATATTTAATATACTAGTACGATGTATTTAGAAAACAACGAAGAAAGCTATGCGGTTGCCAAATTCGAATCGATGTTGAAAGAGAATAACATTCTCTTTTTTGACGTAGATGAATTTGAAGAAATAATAGAATATTACTTACAATATGGGCGTATTAGCAAAGCAAAACGCGCCTTAGATATAGGACTTTCTCAGCACCCTTACGCCTCTTCTCTCAAACTTTTATACGCTGAGGAATTGGTATTTGAAGACCGTTTAGATGAGGCTACCCAGTTGCTTAGCGAACTTGAAGGTATTGAACCTATGAATGCAGAGGTATTTGTACAGAAAGCTAATCTATACTCTAAACTCAATCAACATCAGAAAGCTATTGAACTACTCATACACGCTGCTTCACTCACCGATGAGCTATCAGATGTATATGCGCTCATCGCTATGGAATACACCTACATAGAAGATTATCCTCAAGCTAAATACTACTTTACCAAATGTTTAGAGTGTGACCCTCAAGATTATACTGCCTTACAACAGTTGCTCTACTGCTATGAGGTTTTAGGACAGACTGCTGAGGCTAAAACTTTCTTAAACGACTACTTAGACCAAAATCCTTATTGCGAGATAGCGTGGTATTGCTTAGGTAAGCTCTATATCACTGATGATGACCTCAAAAATGCCCTTCGCTGTTTTGATTTTGCTATTATCAGCGATGATACCTTTACAGGTGCTTATTTTGAGAAAGCTCGTGTCTTAGAGGCTATGGAGCAGTATGAAAAAGCTATAGAAAATTATAAAATCACTCTTACTTTAGACGACCCCTCTGCCTTAGTTTATTTACATATAGGGCGTTGCTATGAGAAAATGCGCAACGACCAAAAGGCAGAAGAATACTATTTTAGAGCTACTCACGAAGACCCCCAGCTTGGCAAAGCATGGATTACTTTGGCAGATTTTTATTATTTACGCCGCAAACACGACAAAGCTCTTAAATACATTCAGAAATTGCTCTCTTTTGAGCCTAACGAACCTTATTATTGGCGCAGATATGCTGAGCTTAATTATTTTGAGCTCGGGAATATAGATGAAGCTGAATATGGTTATCGCAGAGCAGTACAAAATGGAGACTACTCATATGCTACCCTCATAGAGTGGATAGACCTAATGCTACTAACAGAAAAATATCAAGATGCGCTACCTATCATCTCTGATGTGGTTTTTATTTATCCTACTGAATTGGACAACTATTACCGTATTGCTTTAACTTACTATGGTTTAGGTGATGAGGCTAATGCTGAAAAATACTATCAATTAGGGTTAGCAAAAGCACCGCAATGGCAATCTTTTTTTGAAAGTAAGTTTAATTTTAAGATGTAGTCATTATGGGAATAGTGCTCCGTCAATCGTTTAAGAATGTAGTGGCTACCTATTTTGGGTTTGCCATAGGGGCACTCAATACCCTTTTCTTATTTACTTACTTCCTCTCTAAAGCTCAATACGGCTTGGTAAGCTATGTTACTTCCACAGCTACTATTCTCTCTCCGTTTATTTCCTTTGGCGTACATAACACTTGGGTACGCTATTACTCCGCTTATACCGATAGGCAAGAGCAAGCTAAGCTCAACTTGATGCTTTGTCTCTTACCATTACTCGTGATTCTACCTGCTACGCTTTTGGGCAGTATGGCTTACGAGCAAATCGCTCAGTGGCTTTCAGCTAAGAATGGTGAAGTACGTCCATATGTATGGCTTATTTTTCTTACAGCGGTAGCAATGGCTTACTTCGAGATTGCCTACGCGTGGATGCGAGTGCAACTCAAAACAGTCTTTGGTAATTTTCTAAAAGAAGTATTTCATAGGGTAGGGGTGATGCTTTTATTAGTAGCTATTTACTTTGGTGTTATTGATTTTCATCAGTTTATGTGGGGGGTACTCGGGGTGTATGCTTTGCGTATGCTTCTGATGATGGTCACCGCGTTCTATGTAAGGCGACCTACCTTTGCGTGGGGATTGCCACAAGGTAGAAAGGAAGTCTTCTTATACAGTTTATTCATTATCCTATCAGGGTCAGTAGCTTCTTTGTTGATGGATATTGATAAGTTTATGCTGAATCAATATTTGCCTATTGGTGAGATTGCGGTGTATAATGTAGCTATTTTTACGGCTACAGTAATAGCTATTCCCTACCGAAGTATGTACCAAATTGTTAGTCCGTTAACGGCTCAATTTATGAATCAAGGTAAGGCAGAGGAGTTGTCAGACTTATACAAGCGCAGTACAATAAATACTTATTTTGTGAGTATGGTTATTTGTGTGCTTATCATTGTGAATGCCCAGCAATGTTATGCTTTATTGCCTGATAAAGAGTACAGCACAGGGCTTTGGGTGCTCATTATCATATCTGTAGTAAAACTCTCTGATGCTTTAGTGGGATTTAACAATGCGGTATTACTCAATTCGCCTTACTATCGCACTGTGCTATTTTTGGGCGTTTTTTTGGTCATAGGCACTGTTTTAATGAATATGTGGCTTATTCCTCTTTACGGCATCAATGGGGCGGGAATAGCGACTCTAATAGCTTTTACTTCGTACAATTTACTCAAGTCGGTTTTTGTGTATCGCAAATACAGTTTACAGCCTTTTTACAAGGAAACGCTGCAAACCAGTCTCTTTGGTATTATAACTATAGGAGGTTTCTTCTTTTGGGATTTCCCGTTTCACCCTATTGTAAATATCAGCTTAAAATCATTACTAGTAGGGGGGCTAAGTATTTTTTTTCTTCTTAAATTTAATCTTTCACAAGAACTTGTAAAGCTAATCAGACGATCGTTTATCCTACACTAATCCTACACTAATCCTACACTAATCCTACACTAATCCTACACTAATCCTACACTGATCCTACACTGATCCTACACTGATCTTACACTCATCCTATACTCATTGTTTGGTGGCGTTAAGGAATAGGTGGGGTTAGAAATTATTGTTTTCCCTTTGGTAATTATTTATTATTTTGTAGTTTTGTGTAATGAAACTAACTATAACAAAATGACTTCAGAAGAAATAAAAGCCATTGTGTATTATATCCAAGGCTTACAAGCCCTTTGGAAAGAAGGTTATAATGCAGAAAAAGTAGGAGATTATACTTTCAATTTTATATGTAGAGACGTCAGAGACTATAATACCACAAATGAGCTGTGGGAGGTTATCAATGAGTTACAGTTTATGGGAGAAGGAGAAGAATCGGAAAAAACCAAAGAAGAAGTAGAGGCTCTCATTCAAGAAAAATTAGGAATTAGAATTTGCGACCCTATCAGTATACTCTCTTACACAATTAACTTGTTTATAAAGCAACTTGCCAATGATTTCTCAACCAATTCACTAGTTTTATCATTTATAGAACAGACAAAAGAGCTTATTACTTATCAAGAATATACTTTGGCATTGGAAAACTTACTGAAAAGCCTTTTGGAAAAATGTATTTTTATTCCAAGAGATACTTTGGCTATTATTGATGTCATAGAAGACTCTTATATCAAAAGATTACAGGCTTCATTATGGAGAGTATAACCTTATTGATTATGAAAAACATCACTACTTTAGAACTTCTTAGATATATGAAATATCGAGCACCAATGTATATTGGGAAGTATGATATATTTTACCTCAAAACTTTTTTCAATGGATGGACTCTTCGCTATAAAGGGGAAGATGTAGGGCTTCGATTGCTGCAACAAGGATTTTTCCCTTGGTTACAAGAAAAATACCCAAAGGATATTGATAATTGGGCAGAAAAGCTTTTTGTTATGTGGAAAAGTGAAAAAACAGCTTTGCTCTACTTCTTCCTATTATTCGATGAATTCTATAATAAGTATTTTTCTGAACATTCTCAGGATTTATCAATAGAGGAACTGATAGCTTTTATAGAACCTCACCCTGAGCTACATATTAGCAAAAAGAGTATTTTCGCTTTGGAAATATTTCTCAATGATTGGCAAGAAGCACACCCTGCAATACAAACAAAAGTATTAGGCGACTTTTATCTTTGGCTACAACAGATATATCCTAATGAAAAAACTAATAACTGGGCAAACTTGCTGTTTTCAGTTTTCAAAACAGAAGAGAATGCCTTAAAGCAGTTTTTCGAACTCTTTGGTGATTTTTGTTTAGAAAACAGTAAAAAAGGGAGCAACTCTTTGACATTGATTGAGCTAATTGAGCTTGTGAGAACTTCACCTGAGAAGTATATAGAGAAATATGATGTTGAATGTTTTCACGTTTTTCTAATAGGATATATGTTGCGAGATAACACCAAAATTCCTGGTGAAAAAATATTAACTGACTTCTACCATTGGTTACAGAAAAGGTATATTATTTATGATAGTAGAGGATGGTCAGGTATACTTCTGTTGGAAGCCAAAACAGGAAAAAAAGCATTAGATATGTTTTTTGAATTGTTTGATATTTTTCTTGGAAGAACTACAGAAGTAGTACCTCCTCCTCTAACACCTAAAGAAGTTGCCACTAAAGCAAAATATATACGAGGTCTGCAAAAAGTCCTAAAAAAGAAAGAATACAAACAAGGGGATGCTGAAACTTATACCTTATTCTTTGCAAGTAACCACAGAAAAACTGCAAGAGGATTACAGGTCATTATAGCTGATTTGTGTACGGATTATGAAAAGAAAAGAGATAAAGAAGAAATTGTACTTCTTGTTAGTGAGCGTTTAGGAATAGATATATAAACCTATCTTTATTGGGAACAACAAAATCCTATAATAAAACTATCACTTTTCTTTGGTAGGTTATTCTTTTTTATCTATCTTTGTCGGTGCTATTTGAAGAGTAATTAAATATTAAACTTACCAAAATATTATGTCTAAAGAATTAGAAAATGTAATGACCAATCACTTTGAAAAAAAACACCTTATCGCCTTGGTGTGTATAGTGATTGTAACTGCTGTGGTGTGGAATCTCCCTACCGAAGTTTTCCATATCAACGGATTGACAGTGGTTCACCAGCGTATTATCGCTATTTTTGTATTTGCTACCCTTATGTGGATTAGTGAGGCTATTCCTTCGTGGGCTACATCACTGGGTATCATCACTTTAATGTGTTTGACGGTTTCTAACCACAGTTTGTTCTTCTTTAAAGGAGAAGAAAATGAGGTGTTTGGAAAACTGCTCAGTAGTAAGGAGATTATGGCAACCTTTGCCAATCCTGTGATTATACTTTTTTTGGGTGGTTTTTTCTTGGCTATTGCTGCTACTAAATCGGGATTAGATGTCATGCTTGCAAAAAATCTAATACGTCCGTTTGGGCGTAAGAGTGAGAATGTGCTATTGGGCTTTTTGCTTATTACTGGGGTTTTCTCGATGTTTGTGAGTAATACGGCTACAGCAGCGATGATGCTTACTTTTCTTACTCCTGTCTTTGCCGCACTGCCTGCCAACGGCAAGGGGCGCGTGGCGCTAACGATGAGTATACCAATTGCGGCTAACTTAGGCGGTATGGCTACCCCTATTGGTACGCCGCCTAATGCTATTGCTTTGCAAGCGCTTAACGACCCTAAGGGACTGAATATGGGTATTGATTTTGGAGAGTGGATGGCATTTATGTTCCCATTGGTGCTTTTGTTGCTCTTCATCTCGTGGCGACTTATATTAAAATTCTTTCCTTTCACTCAAAAAACAATTAACTTACACATTTTAGGGAAAGTACATCAAGGTTGGCGTATGTGGATAGTAAGTAGCACTTTTGTCATTACTATTCTTTTATGGCTGCTCCCTAGTGAATTAACGGGGATTGATGCTAATACTGTTGCCTTAGTGCCTATGGGTGTTTTTGCTGCAACAGGTGTGATTACAGCCAAAGACCTACAATCTATCAACTGGAGCGTTATTTGGATGGTAGCGGGTGGTTTTGCCTTAGGTTTAGGTATTAATGATTCTGGCTTGGCTAAATTAGCTATTGATACGATACCCTTTGGGTCGTGGTCGCCTATTATAGTATTGATTGCCTCAGGATTTATTTGTTATCTTCTTAGTAACTTTATTTCTAATACGGCTGCAGCGGCCTTATTAATTCCTATTTTGGTAACTATTTGCCAAGGAATGGGGGATAGGTTGGGTGAGATAGGGGGTACTTCTACTGTGCTTATCGGGATAGCTTTGGCAGCCTCGTCAGCGATGTGTTTGCCTATATCGACGCCGCCTAATGCTATAGCTTATTCTACGGGATTAGTAAAACAAAACGATATGCTTAAAATGGGGCTTATTGTAGGAATAATAAGTATGATAATAGGATATCTTGTTTTGTTTTTAGTAGGAGAAATGCGTTTTTTAGGATAATATAAAAAAAATATCATCTTATGTATTTAGAGATAATTATATAATGAGTTAATATATTAAAAAAAATGAATTACGATAACTTTTTTCTTCCTGCAGAAAACTTTGATGAAAGCAAACGATTTTTTGCAGAGGTTTTAAATTTAAAAATCAAGTTTGATTTTTCAGAAATGGGAATGATAGCTTTCAGTGTGGAAGATGAAGAACCTGCTATTATTTTAAAGGATAAAACAAAATTTCCTAATACAAAACCAACTATTTGGTTAGAAGTGGATGATGTAAAACAAATATATGATGAGTTGCAAGAAAAGGGAGTGTCGTTTTTAAGTCCGCCATTTCCTATCAGAACAGGTTGGGCTATTGAGTTTTTAGACCCGTCGGGAAATGTATTAGGTTTTACTGATTACAAAGCAGAAAAATAAAAAAAGTAAGAGAGAAAAATAATTTTAAAAATCTTTTCTGCAAAGTAGAAAATATGAAGAACATTATTATAACAGGTACTAGTAGAGGTATAGGCTATGAACTAGTACAACAGTTAGCTACGGGAGGGCATAATATTCTAGCCCTTTCGCGGCATACTGCTACTATAGAGGCACTTAAATTGCCTAATGTACATTGCATTGCTTTTGATATTACGTTAGCTTCTGATAGGGAAGCAGTAGGGCATTTTGTGAAACGACAATGGCGAAATGTAGATATTCTTATTCACAATGCAGGGAGACTTATCAATAAACCTTTTGAAGAGCTTACTGAAGAGGATTTTTGGGAAGTGTATAAGGTGAATGTATTTGGGGTGGCTCAACTTACTCGACAACTATTACCTTTTATGGAGAAGGGCGCACACGTGGTAAGCATTAGCAGTATGGGCGGTATACAAGGAAGTTTGAAATTTGGCGGTTTGGCAGCTTATAGCTCATCTAAAGGCGCCCTTATTACCTTATCGGAGCTTTTGGCAGAAGAATATAAAGAACGAGGTATTATCTTTAATACTTTAGCTTTAGGAGCTGTGCAGACGGAAATGCTTGCTGAGGCTTTTCCTGACTATAAGGCTAATATTAGTCCCCAAGAAATGGCGCATTATATTGCTGATTTTGCACTTAATGGTAGTAAAGTATTTAATGGGAAGGTGCTACAAGTTGCTAATACAACACCGTGAAATAACTAAAAACTAATAAAATATGTACATCATTATTTTAACTTATCAGAAAGAGCTTTCAGAAGTTGAAAAACACTTAGAAGCGCATCGCACTTATTTAGACAAGCATTACGCTTCAGGACATTTTATTGCATCAGGCGCACAAGTACCTCGTGTAGGAGGTGTAATTTTGTGTAAGGCTGGCAATAAAGGAGAGGTAGAGACTATCATTGCCCAAGATCCTTTTTATCAACACCAAATAGCAACCTATCAGATTATTGAGTTTATTCCTACAAAATATTCTGAGGATTTCGGTAAAATACTCTTATAGGTAATAGCTAATATTTTATAAAGATATTACACTGAAATAAAGTATTTTACGATAAAAATATAAAGTGTTTGTTTAATGGTATATCTGTTTATAACCTTTATTCTGTAGTAAATATAGTTAAATTATATTGATAATCAGTTGTTTATATAGTATTTTGAGGAAACGAAAGTATTGTAAATAAAGATTACTAACTATTTCGTATAGGTTTTATTACTTATATTATCACTTTAAAATATTTATATAAATGTTTTATAACCAGTATTTTAATACAATAATAATATATGGGTAAAAATATTACTGCTACCACTAAGAAAAAACGCAGAACTA
Organism: Capnocytophaga sp. oral taxon 329 str. F0087; assembly: GCF_000213295.2. Taxonomy (NCBI): domain Bacteria; kingdom Pseudomonadati; phylum Bacteroidota; class Flavobacteriia; order Flavobacteriales; family Flavobacteriaceae; genus Capnocytophaga; species Capnocytophaga sp. oral taxon 329. Next base: position 18,123 of record NZ_KN389983.1, on the reverse strand, counting down.
ATCGTGCCAAGAAGGTAGGATTACCTGCTGGAAGTTTGGTGTATTTTGGCAACAAAGAAAAGGAAATTCATATAGATGTTATCACTTATAACGAGGCTTTCTGTCAGACTAAAAAAGTGAGTACTGCAGAAGAGGCTATTGCTTGTATTGACGGGCAACACTTTGCGTGGATAAACATCAACGGACTGAACAATATAGCTGAAATTAAAAAGATTGGAGCTTATACCCAGCTAAACGACCTGCTATTAGAAGATATATTAGACACAGAGCATCGCCCCAAAGTAGAGCTTTTGGAAGATAGTTTATTAGTGATTATCAAGATGTTATACTATAGCAGAGAGGAATTGGTATCAGAGCATTTGGCCTTATTGCTCGGTAAAAACTACTTAATTTCTTTTCAGGAAAGTGAAGGTGATGATGTGTTTGAGCCTATGCGCAAACGATTGCAGTTTGCTGATAGCAGTCTGCGAAAAAAGAAAGTGGACTATCTGTTATTCAGCTTGTTAGATAGTATAGTAGATAACTATTTAGTAGTGTCGGACAGTGTAAGTGATAAGATAGAAGCGTTAGAAGATGAGATTATCACCCACCCGCGTGAAGAGATGATTTCAGAAATACAAGAATTGAAGAAGAAATCTATTGTATTTTTGCAACGGACTATCATTCCGGCAAGAGAGGTAGTAAATCGCATAGAGAAAACGCCTCATCACCTTATTGAGACTGATACTAAGCATTATTTTAGAGACCTTCACGACCATACAGTGCAAATAGTAGATACTCTTAGCACTTATCGGGATATACTTTGGGGACTTACAGATACCTATATGGGGGCAATGAGCAATAAGATGAATAATATTATGCGTTTGCTAACCCTTATTTCTACTATTTTTATTCCGCTTACTTTTATTGTGGGCGTATATGGTATGAATTTTGACTTTATGCCAGAGCTGCGATGGTGGTGGGCATACCCTGCTGTATGGGTAGTAATGCTTGCTATTTCAGTAGCGATGATAGTCTATTTTAGGCGGAAGAAATGGTTATAATAAGATTACAAATGGCAAATAAAGACTGACAAATGAGTACATTTACTGATTTATTAAAAAGTGAAATACAGCTATTTATAAAAGAATATCAAGGAGTTACCACTGATTTACTATTAAAGAGTAATGTGTTTACAGAAGTAACTAACAAAGAGTTAGTACAACAAATACAAGGTAGACGAGTGGCTGTTAAGAAATTGCCTTTTTTACTACGAGAAGGAATTATTTATCCTAAAAATTTAAGTTTAGAACAAGCCTCTTCTGAAGCTACCGCTCGTTATAAAGCACAAGAGTTACGCGGAAAACGTTTTGCAGACCTTACTTGTGGTTTTGGTATTGATGCTTATTTTTTATCAGAGCAGTTTGAGGAGGTAACTTTAGTAGAAGAACAACCAGAATTGTTCAGTATTGTGCAGCATAATTGGGAAATATTAGGACGCAAGGCTACTTTTGTAAATAAAAAGGCTGAAGCGTTCTTAGCAGATACATCTCAACACTATGATGTTCTTTATATAGACCCTGCAAGACGCGATGCTCAACAGCAAAAAAAGTTTCTGTTAGAAGACCTATCTCCTAATATTTTAGAGTTGCAGCCTTTATTATTAGAAAAAGCTGACAAGGTGATTACTAAGCTTTCCCCACTAATTGATATACACTACTTACTTAATACCCTTGACAAGATAGCTTGTATAGAAGTAATAGCCCTACGGAATGAGGTAAAAGAAGTGTTAGTTATACAAGAGCCACACAGCTCTATTGGTGAAGTAGAGATAAGATGTATAAATTTGGAGAGTGAAGACCCTATTCTATCATTTACAAATAGAGAATTATCAGCATCAGAAGTGAGTTATAGTAGTCCAAAGAGTTATTTGTATATTCCTAATAACGCTTTGCTAAAATCAGGGGCGTTTAACTATATAGCAATGTATTTTGGATTAGAAAAACTAGATATAAATACTCATCTGTATACCTCTGCAGAGCTGAAGAAGCCTTTCCCTGGGCGTATCTTGGAGGTAACCCCCATTCATCATAAACAGATAAAGGCAAAATGCCATTATAATATTATAGCTAAGAACTACCCGCTTTCGGTAGCTGAGCTAAAGAAAAAGTACCACCTACAAGAAGGAGGTACTGATTATTTGATTTTTACTCGTTCTGTTTCGGGGATGGAGATGCTTTTAGGAAAGGAACAAAAATAATATATTAGCAAATATGGAAATAATCAATAAATACTTTCCTCAATTGAGTGAGGAACAACAACAACAATTTGCACAACTAAAACCCATTTACGAGGAATGGAATGCTAAAATAAACGTCATCTCGAGAAAAGATATGAGTGACTTTTATGAGCGGCACGTACTACATAGCTTAGCTATAGCTAAACGAATTAACTTCTGCAAAGGTACTGATATATTGGATGTAGGGACTGGTGGAGGCTTCCCTGGGATACCTTTGGCAGTACTCTTTCCTGAATGCAATTTCACTTTAGTTGATTCGATAGGAAAGAAGATTAAAGTAGTGCAAGAAGTAGTGAATACCTTAGAACTAAAAAATGTAACTGCTATGCAGATAAGAGCTGAGGAGCTAAAAGGAAGTTACGATTTTGTAGTGAGCAGAGCCGTAACCCAAATGCAGGACTTTGTGCCTTGGGTGAAAGGGAAATTTAAGAAGCAATCGAAGAATGAGTTAGCTAATGGTATCCTTTATCTGAAGGGAGGTGACCTTACTGATGAGTTGGCTCCATTCGCAAAAGCAGAGGTAACTGCTATTAGTGAGTATTTTGAGGAAGCCTTTTTTGAGACAAAGAAAGTGGTATATTTGATTTGTCAATGAGGCGATTGGTCAATTTGCTGATTTAACTAATAAGAAAATAAAAAGTGGTTAGTACCGATATAGGTGCTAACCACTTTTATTTTAAATCTTTTTGAGCTGTTGTTGTAACATCTTGATTTGCTCAGTCATCATATTTTGTTTATCGAGCTTTTTAGCTTCTGTTAGTAGTTCTTGGGCTTCACGCTTTTTACGTTTCTGAATCATTATGCCGGCTAAACTCATCTTAACCATTGCCTTGTCGTAATCCATAGTGAGACCTAATTGGAGCGCCTTGCGGAAGTACTTTTCTGCTTGGGTAAGGTTCTTGCGAGTGTAGATAACTCCGTACATATAGTTGTAATACCCTTGCTGTTTGCGCAATAAGGCAGTTTCAGGATCGGCTATTTTGCTGAGCCACTTCTCCATTCCTTCAAAATCTTGTTTGCGCAAGCGCAAGAAAGTGAGAAGAATAAACTCGTTGCGGAAATAGAGCAATACAGGGAAAAGCGATAATAATATCAGTGCGATACCATTACCAATATTGCCTTGTACAAACTGATATACAGCCCAAACTACGATAAGGGCAGCTACTACTAATTTCAGATATTTGTTCTGTAGATATTTCATTTCTATATAATTTTCTTAAAAGTCTGCAAAAGTACTTATTTTAGTTGAATAATGCTAATATTTAGTTACTTTTTTGTAAGAAGATTTCTTCAGGGTAGGTTACTTGAGTGAGAAACAGCCCACAAGCAGGTACTGAGGCTCCCGCTTTGCTACGGCTTTTGCTAATGATAATATCCTCAAAACCAGTGAGAGAGAGCTTTTGTAATCCTACATTGATAAGTGTACCCACAATAGCACGCACCATATTGCGCAGAAAACGATCGGCTGTAATGGTAAATACGAGTTCGCCCCCTACAACTGCCCAATGCGCTTCATAGATTTTACAATTAAACGTCTTTACATCGGTATGGGTTTTAGAAAAACACTGAAAGTCAGTATAATCAAAAAGTATTTGGGCTGCTTCATTCATTACATCGATATTGAGAGGAAGGGTGAGAGGCATACTGTAATTATACCTAAAAGGTGACTTTTCAATGCTTATATGGTACTGATAAGTGCGCTTTAGAGCATCAAAACGGGCGTGTGCATCGGGTTTTACGGCACAAATGCTATGTACTGCTATATCATACGGCAAGAAAGCATTGAGTTTCCGTACTAAATCATCAGAAAGTTCGCGTTCAGTATCAAAATGAGCGAACATCTGCAAGGCGTGCACACCACTATCAGTACGACCTGCACCTATCACACTGATTTCTTCTCTGAGAATAGTAGTCAGAGCGTTTTGCAGTACCCCTTGCACAGTGATAGCCTTGGGCTGTAGCTGCCAGCCGTGATAGTTTTTGCCATTATATGAGAATTCAATAAAGTAACGCATTTCTTTTTAATTCTAATAAAAAAAGTAGGAATTAAGTTTATTCCTACTTTTTATTTTTAGGTATTACTAAAATAGTAATTCCTTTGATTTATTATTGTCCTAATAATTTTTTAACACGTTGGAAGTTAGCACTATCGCCTAAAGCACCATAGATATTCTTAAGTTGCTCTAAGATATTTTCTACATTTCCGTTAGATTTAGTGAAATTCTCTAATATTTCAGCACCTTTTTTGAACAAATCGTCTTTTTGGTCGCGTAACTCATTAAATTTCTTAACATCAGCAGCAGAATTACCTAAAGCATTCATTTTCTCAATAAGTCCGTTACCTTCGTTGATATAAGTAGTTGAGATATTGAGAGCTGCATCGGCATAGCTTGGTTTAATTTTGAGAGCTTGCTCAAAAGCCTTACGTGCTTCGAGTACGTTGCCTTGTTGCATATTGATAACACCTATATTATAGTGTAAGTCAGCGTTCTTAGGGTCGAGCTGTGCTGCTTCTTGCATTAGTTCTTTGAACTTGTCTTTGTTATCTAATTGTAGGTATACGTTAGCTTCAGCAAGGATGATGTTAGCATCTTTTGGATACGCTTTTTTAGCATCTTCGAAAGCTTTGATAGCGTCTTCAGTTTTGTGTTGCTCTACGTAGATAAACGCAATATTCTTAACTATATCAGCACGCTTAGAAGGTGTTTTTTCGGTACGTGGTTTTTCGTGTGTATTGGCTTTCACCATTAGGTCACGTTGGTTTTTATCTCCGAAAGTTTCTTCTTTTTTAGTTTGCTTATTAGTAGCAATATAAAGAGTTTCGCTACCGTCATATCCTAAATCTTTAAGCTCTGTATAGAGTTTTACAGCCTTGTCATAATCTTTACCTTCTACAGATACTACAGCAGCATTGTATAAGAAAACAGTATCTTGAGGGCTTAAACGGTATACTTGCTCGAAAGCGATAGCAGCATTCTTATAGTTTTTGTTTTTGTAGTTTAGGTCAGCTTGTTTGGCAGCGATATTGATAACATCATTAGACAATTCTTTTAGCTGAGAGGTGTATTTACCTTTACCACCTTCGAGTTGTCTCACTTTAGTAAATGCTTGCCCTGCAGCTTGTAAAGAGCCTATTACATTGGTATTTTTCTTAGCCATTTCAACATTGGCTTGCGCTTCTAAGAAATAGTACTGAGGAGCAAACTCGGTACCCTCTACTGCAGTTTTTAGGGATTTTAAGCCTGCTTGAGCGGTGGTTAAATCGCCTTTACGGATTTGTTTTTCAATCTCTTTGAGTTCTTTTTTCTGTGCGAAAGCTGCTACTGAAATAAGTAGAGAAGCAGCAATTAATAATGGTTTTTTCATATTGTTTTGTAATTTTAACCTTGTTTTATACGTATTTCGAGTGGCAAATGTATTACATTTTTTTGAAAGTACCAAATTTTAATTAGGAAATTTGTCGATTTGCTGATTTGCTACTTAGGTTAATGGGAGGGCTGAGAGAATTGAGAAGTTTGAGAGGATAGGGTAAATAGGGTGGAGGTAGCATATTTTTCTGGTTTTGGGAGGATGATTAGACGTTTATACTTTGCTCATCTTTCGCTAATTGTTCGCTCTTCTTGTATCTTTCCTATATCTATAGTAAAGGGTAGGTGTAAAGAGAAAAATTTTCTGAGAAAGAGATTGGGAAGGCTGGGAGGAAATAAATTAGCAAATTAGTAAATTAGCAAATTAGCCAATTGGAAAATGAGTAAATTTGCTCATTTGCCAATTAATTACTACTTTTGCAGCGCAATAGAATATTGATAACTATGTATGCATTATTCAAAAAAGAAGTCCGTTATTTTTTTACTTCGGCTATAGGGCTCACCATCATAGGGCTATTCGTAGTGCTTAACGGGCTGTTCTTATGTGTTTTCAAAACTGATTATAACCTTTTTAACGCTGGGTTTGCTGACTTACTACCCTTTTTTCGCCTCTCATCGTGGCTATTCGTTTTCTTAGTGCCTGCCCTGACGATGCGCAGTATTTCTGAAGAAAAACGCAGCGGTATGCTATCTCTGCTCTTCACTAAACCTGTTAGCACTCTACAAATAGTATTTGGTAAGTATTTGGGCGTTCTCTTTTTGCTCTTTATCACCTTATTACCTTCTACGATTTTCGTCTATATGCTATGGGTATTGGGTAATCCTGTGGGTAATTTGGGTATCGCTGAGACAGTAGGCTCGTATATAGCTCTGTTCTTGCTTATCGCTACTTTTGCCGCTATAGGGCTATGGGCTTCAGCTATTGGTAGCAGCCAGATGGTATCGTTTGTACTGGCTGCCTTTTTGTGCTTCTTTTTCTTCTTTGGCTTTGACCAATTGCTGAGTTTGCTGCTGCCTGATGCTACAGGTTATGGGCTGCAAGTGCATTTTGACGCTATTTCGCGCGGGGTGCTTGACACTCGTAATATTATCTATTTTTTGTCTATTATACTATTTTTTATATATCTCACTACCTTATCACTCAAAGCCTATAAACGATGAAAAGATACTTTAACAATACGTTCAGTAGGGTAGGGGGGGCACTACTTTTGCTACTGGCTATCAACTATATAGCCCAACAATGGCACAGCCGTATCGACCTAACTCAGGACAAGCGTTATACCCTATCGGAAACTACGCGCAAGACCCTAAGCCAAATACAGCAACCTTTGGTAATAGATGTGCTGCTGAAGGGCAATATTCCTACTGAATTTAAAAAACTACAGACTGAGGCGGTACAGCTATTAGAGGAATATACGGCTGCTAATGACCACTTAATCGTGAATTTCGTGAATCCGCTTGAAGATGAACCCAACGCTGATGCTGCTATACAAAACCTTATAAATAACGGACTGCAACCGCTGCAGATAGCACAAACAGAAGCCGGTAAATCGTCAGTAGAATATATATTCCCTTGGGCTGTAATAAGCGATGGCAAGCGAGTAGAAAAAGTACGCCTATTTATCGACAAACTTGGTACTACTGACCAAGAGCGAGTGCAGAACTCGGTACAGCGATTAGAGTACAACCTGACTGATGCTCTACACAAATTCACTGTAAAAAAACAAAAAAAGATAGCTATACTAAGAAGTAATGGCACTTTGGAAGACGTTTATCTATACGATTTCCTGAAAACAGCACGCGAATACTACTTTATAGCTCCTTTTACACTCGATTCGGTGGCTACTAATGCCGAAAAGACCCTAAAAGATTTAGAAAAGTTTGATTTGCTATTGGTAGCCAAGCCTACAAGTCCTTTTTCGGACGAACAAAAGCAGGTAATAGACCAATATATAATGAACGGAGGGCGAGTGCTATGGCTAATAGACCAAGTGAATGTATCATTAGAAGATATGTACAAAACAGGGGGGGTGACTATGGCAATGCCTATTGACCTAAACCTTACTGATATGTTTTTTCAGTACGGTTTTCGCCTTAATTACACCTTAATAAACGACCTTTATTTTTCTGAAATAGTAGTGGCTACAGGAGACGGATCGCAATCGCGGTATATGAATATCCCTTGGGTGTATAATCCTATGGTGCTATCGAGCAATAACCACTTAATAAACAGTAATTTAGATGCGGTAAGGCTACAGTTTGCCAATGGTATAGACACGCTTAAAAACGGGGTAAAAAAGACGGTACTGCTCAGCAGTTCGCCTTTCTCTAAAGCTGATGGTACACCGCGTGAAATCAACTTGCGTATAGACCCAAAAGCGATGAACAAAGAGCTTTACAAAAAGGGCAATATTCCTTTGGCTGTACTATTAGAAGGGGAGTTCAAATCGATGTATAAAGACAGGGTACGCCCATTAGAACTAAAAGAAAACGCGACCCTAAGTCGCCCTACTAAAATGATAGTGGTATCGGACGGCGATATTATTAAGAACGACTTTGACAGTCAGCACAAAATGCCTTTAGAACTCGGTTTTGACCGTTGGACAAGTAAATACTATGACAATAAGGCTTTTCTGCAAAATGCCATGAACTATCTGTTACACGATACCGAGTTTTTGACACTGCGCAACAAGAAAGTACAATTGGCATTTTTAGACAAAGAAAAAGTGGCTGAAAGTGCAAAAGCTTGGCAGATAAAGGTTTTCTTGTATCCGCTTTTAGTATTAGTGATAGTGATGCTATTGTCGGGATATTTTTATAGAAAGAAAAACAAGAGATAATTTGACGATTTGGCGATTTGACGATTTGGCGATTTGTCAATTAGAGGACGTAAATAATTAAAATAAAAAATATGAAAAGAGTAGTAGTAGGACTTAGTGGAGGGGTAGACAGTAGTGTGGCGGCGTATCTGCTTAAAGAGCAAGGTTATGAAGTGATTGGGCTCTTTATGAAGAATTGGCACGATGATTCGGTAACCATTTCAGATGAATGTCCTTGGTTAGAAGATAGTAACGATGCCTTGTTGGTAGCCGAGAAATTGGGTATCCCTTTTCAAACAGTGGATATGAGTGAGCCCTATAAAGCACGCATTGTGGACTATATGTTTAACGAGTACGAGCACGGCAGGACTCCGAACCCTGATGTGCTGTGCAACCGCGAAATAAAATTCGACGTATTTATGAAACTCGCCCTTAGCTTAGGGGCTGACTATGTGGCTACAGGGCATTATTGCCGAAAAGAAGAAATCAGTGTAAACGGACAGCCCGTATACCGACTATTAGCGGGTAAAGACGCTAACAAAGACCAATCGTATTTTTTATGCCAACTCTCTCAGGAACAGCTAAGTAAAGCACTTTTCCCAATAGGAGAACTGCAAAAATCGGAGGTGAGAGCTATCGCTAAAGCACAAGACTTAGTAACTGCGGATAAGAAAGATTCGCAAGGACTATGCTTTATAGGAAAAGTACGTTTGCCAGAATTTCTACAGCAAAAACTACAGCCCAAAGAAGGCGACATTATAGAAATACCTAACGACTGGGAAGGTTATGCTGCTTTTGACCATCCACGAGTTTTTGATACTTATGAGGGCGAATTGGAATACCAATCGCAGCGCTTTGTCTACAAAAGAGAAGATGGCAAAAAAGTAGGTACCCACTCAGGAGCCCATTATTTTACCAAAGGACAACGCAAAGGGCTGAATGTTGGTGGCACCAAAGAACCACTATTCGTTATTGAGACAGATATAGATGAAAATATTATCTATACAGGACAAGGGCACGCACATCGCGGGTTGTTTCGCAATGCTTTGTTTATAGCTGAATCTGACATTCATTGGATACGCGAAGATTTAGCCCTTAAAGAAGGAAAAACAGCTACTTATATGGTAAGGATACGCTACAGACAACCGCTACAACGGGCTGTGCTATACCGCGCTCCTAATGGCTTGTACATACACTTTGAGGAACCGCAAAGCGCCATCACTGAAGGACAATTTGCAGCGTGGTATACTGATGATGAGCTTATAGGCAGCGGTGTTATTAATTAATGATTAATTTGAGGCAGCAAGCTGTTCAGCCTAGTTTCGGGCTATCTACGATTAATCCATAATGTATATTATGTAAAATAGGAGAATAGAAAAGAGGGCTTTGCCTTAATAGCATATATGAAAAAAGTATTAATCATAACTTATTATTGGAAACCTGCAGGTGGCCCTGGAGTACAACGATGGCTGAAGTTTGCTAAATATTTGCGTGACTTTGGTATTGAGCCTATAATATACACTCCTGAAAATCCTACTTATCCGCTTATTGATGAGGCTATAGCTGATGATTTGCCAGCAGACCTACAAGTCATCAAGCAGCCTATATGGGAGCCTTATGGCTTAGCATCGCTTTTTTCTAAAAAGAAAACCCAAAAAATTAGCGCAGGGATTATACCTCGCAAGAAAGTATCGGTATTAGAGAAACTAATGCTATGGATACGTGGCAATCTGTTTATACCTGATGCGCGCAAGTTTTGGGTAAAACCCTCAGTGAAATATCTCGCTGCTTACATACGCGAACAGCATATAGAAACGATTATCACCACTTCGCCCCCCCATAGCGTGCACTTAATAGGTTACCAACTAAAGAAGCAATTACCTTATTTGCAGTGGATTAGTGACTTTCGTGACCCTTGGACTACTATTGGTTATTACAAAGACCTACGGCTAACCCGATGGGCTGATGCACGTCAGCATTATTGGGAAAAGGAAGTGCTACAACTCTCAGACAAAATAATAACCACTAGTTTTAAGACTAAAAGAGATTTTCAGAAGCTGACTGATACCCCTATAACGGTAATTACCAATGGTTATGACCTTGAAACAACAGTAACCCCTCCCCTATCGGAAAAGTTTCTTATTGCCCATATAGGTTCGTTATTATCTGATAGAAACCCCAAAATACTATGGGAAGTATTGGCTGAAATGGTGCGTGAAGTACCCCATTTTGCTGATGATTTTAGCCTCTGTTTTGCCGGTAAGGTAAGTGAAGAGATAGAAGAGGAAATTCATAATCAGGGGCTTACCCCCTATTATACTTATAAGGGATACATAAGTCATCAGCAGGCTGTAGAGCTGCAAAAATCTTCGCAGGTATTGCTACTTATAGAGATAGATTCGGAAGACACTCAAGGGATTATAGCCGGCAAGTTATTTGAATATATAGTTTCGGGGAGACCCATTATAGCCATAGGGCCCAAGGATTGGGATGTTATGCCTATACTTACAGAAACACAGACCGGCACCTTTGTTGGGTATGAGGATAAAACCCTGCTGAAACAACAATTAGAGGCTTATTACAAAGAGTTTAAGGCAGGCACCCTTAGCACAACCCCCCTAGGCATAGAACGATACAGCAGAAAGGCTTTAACAGAGCAATTAGCAAGGCTGATAAATGATAAATAGCAAGATTTACAGTATAAAAATAAGGGACTAAATGCAATAATTTAGTCCCTTATTTGTGGAGAAGATGGGACTTGTTCTCAATATCAATAAGGTTTAATAAAATACAAAATATCTAATTTTCAGTAAGTTACAAAAAATAAAATATCAATAAAGATTAATAAACAACAATGAACACAAGTATTTTTAGTCCCTACTTTTTTAATATGGGACTAAAATAAACACTATAATAAATTAAATTTTGACATTGCATTAGCTTTAGTTTCATCGGCTATATCAATATAGGGTTTCATAGCTTTATAATCACTATGTCCTGTCCATTTCATTACTACTTGAGGTGGTATACCTAATGAAAGTGCATTACAGATAAATGTACGTCTTCCTGCATGCGTACCTATCAATGCATATTTAGGAGTTACTTCATCAAAGCGTTCGTTTCCTATATAATAGGTCTCTCGAATTAATTCATTAATACCTGCTAGTTCAGCTAGTTCTTTTAGGTACTCATTCATTCTTTGATTAGTAATGACAGGTAAAGCTCTTCCTTTGCAGTCCTTATAGTCTTTATATTTATCTAAAATAGCCCTACTATATTGATTTAATTCTATTTTTAAACTATCACTTGTTTTCAGTGTAGTCACTTCTATAAAATCATCTTTTATATCATTTTTCTTTAGGTTTTCAACATCTGAATAACGTAGTCCTGTAAAACATTGAAACAAGAATACATCACGTACCCTTTCAAGGTATTTCTTTTGCTGAGGGATTTGATATTCTCTAAAATGTTTAAACTCAGTAGGAGTTAAGAAGATAATCTTTTTTTGAGTGTTTTTTAACTTAGGTTTAAAGTTCTCAAAGAAAGTGTTAGTATTATATCCTTTCTTATAACTCCATCGTAAAAACCATTTCACAAAGGATATATTTTTTGTAACAGTAGCATTCTTAAACTTTAGTTCTCCTTGTAAATAACTAAGATATTCAACTAATTTTTCTTCGGTAAATTTTTCAAACGTAAGTTTAGGGTCAAAATTAAATAAATGTTTTTTTATAACGTGAAGTTTCTTTTTGGTGCCAGCTGTCCACTGATTAAAAGTCCCTTCCTCAGCTATAAAATCATCATAATATTGAAAAAATGATTTTTCTAATACTACTTTTTTCTCCCTTCCAACATTAGAATTAAAAACAAATTGGAACTCCTCTTTAGTTGGTATTACATTTTGCACCTCAAAATATTTTATAGCATCTTCACAGGCTTGTTCAAATTGTTGCAACTTCCTATTAATTATATTAGCAGGAACTTTCTTTTTTCCGTGTGTTGTATTAGCTTTACATCGTTGAGTATCTTCGCTCCATTTATCTATATCTACACGATACCCTATATTAAAAGCGATAATATTCCCTTGCCACTTTATACGATAACGTATACGGGCATCAAGTTTGTTTTTTTCTTTATCTAACAGAAATTGACAATGGTATTTTGATTTCATATTTACTGTTATTTTCTAACTTACACATCTATCTTGCTTATTTATACAAAAAAACCTTTATTTCTAAAATATTGCACTACAATATTCCAATTGATAATATTACAGTTTTTATAAAATAGAAATCATAGGTTGCTGTAATACTCGGTTATATACTCTATCTATTGTTGATTTTAAGTATCAAGATAACATTTTTTAGAAATTAAATTGAAATACTTTTAAATCTAAAATACAAATACATTTCTATTTGAATTGCAAATATAGAAATAAAAAATGGAACTAAGATATAAATTATTTTTTCTTTTCTTTTTTCCTGTAAGAAAACGTTTTTTCATTATTCAAAATCACTAAGCCAATAGTATATCTTTTATCAATTTTATAATAAACTATTAGAGGGTATATCAAAAAAGTGTAATTTTGCAAGGTAAATATTTTTATCAACGATGAAGTATAAAAAACATTTAAAGTTCTATGCGCTTATAATCTTACTAAACTGGTTTAATAGTTTTTCACAAGAGAAAGAGCATTCTATTACTACGGCATTTCCTTTTTTACTTATAAGCCCTGATGCTATAGCCTCAGGCAGAGGAGATATAGGGGGTGCTTCTTCTCCTGATATTTTCTCACAATATTGGAATTCATCAAAATATGTTTTTTCACTGCCAAAATCAGGGATAGGAATGAGTTATACGCCTTACTTAAACAAATTGTCTCGTGATATTTTTCTAGCTAATTTGAGTTATTATAGAAAGGGGAACAGGAGTGCTTGGGGAAGTAGTTTTCGTTATTTTAGCATAGGAGCAATCCAACAGACTCAACTTTTCGGGAGTGAGATATACCGATTAGGCAGTTTTTTACCGTCAGAATGGCTGTTAGACTTGTCATATAATCTGAAATTAAGCGAATATTATTCGATGGGAATTACGGCTCGTTACCTGCATTCTAATTTGCGATTACCTACAGAAGAAAAATCTACTGCACAAGGGATAGCTTTTGATATTTCAGGTTACTATACTTCTGAAAAACATCTTATAGGTAATTATTTGGGAAATTACTTATTTGGATTTCAGATTTCAAATATAGGGAGTAAAATAAAATATGAGGATTTAGGACAATCGTTTTTTCTACCTACAAACTTTAAAATTAGTGGAAGTTATACTCTATCTATAGATAATGAGAATGATATTTCTTTACTTTTAGAACTTAATAAATTATTAGTTCCTTCTGATACACAAAAACATAAAAAGACTGATTTTTTAGAGGGTATTTTTACTTCGTTTACAGATGCTCCTAATGGTTTTTCGGAAGAGATGCGAGAAATTTCTTGGGCTTTAGGGTTTGAATATAGCTATTTACAACACTGGTGTTTGCGTACAGGCTATTTCTATCAGCATAAAAATAAAGGGGATAAAAAATATTTTACTATTGGCACAGGCTTTAATATGCAACATTGGCAACTTGATTTTTCTTACCTTTTTTCTACTGCTTCAACGGTTAATCCCTTGAGTAACTCTCTTAGAATTTCATTACAGTACATTTTTTAATTACATTTCTTCTCTTTTGATAATATAACAAAAAAACTCCTGTTATTTACAGGAGTTTTTCTGAAAATAAAGGAGTTATACTAATCATCAATAGGATTTTTAAACATCTGTAATGCTTCTGATGATTTTTTATCACCTGGTAAGGTATATGTAAGCTTGATATAATAATCACCTTTTCTCATAGGTGTAAAAGTATTTTTTAGAAATTGATGGGCAGGGCTTGAGAAAGATACCATTCCTTTGCTTACATCATTAGAAATCTGATTGATAATATCTACAAAATCCATCTTATAAGCCAATGCTAAATCATATTGATATGGAAAGTAATTATCTACTCCTTGCGAGAAAATTTCATTTTGTACACTAGTTAGGTAATGATTATCAATAGAAATTGCCTTTGAGGGTATTTGTCCCCACTCTTTTGTATCTCTTCTTAATTGATATTTTCCAGCAATTGGTAATTGGCTATACAAAGTAGGATTTATGTATTGTTTAAAATAAGCATCCTGCAAAGTAGCTTCTACTGCAATTAGAGGTTTTTTCTTAGAGTACTCATTACCTACAAGGTCTACTACTTCAAAAGGTTCTGATTTTTGAAGGTTATTAGCAAGAGAAATTACATCAGAGTAATGTATAATAAAGTTGTAATAAGAAACTTTGATAGCTTTTATTTTTTCATTAAACGTTTTATACTTACTAGTACTAAAATCATACGCTAATCGTTCTATTTCGCCGTCTTTACTTAATGATTGAGCTTGTTTTTGTAAAACCTCATAATCATTACCCTCTTCCTGAGTTCTCTTTACATTTTCAGTAACTTCTTTCTTCTCATCTTTTGCATTAGTTTTTACAAGTTTACTGAAAAAGCTAACTTTATAAGCTGACTTTGTTTGTATTTTAGGCATAGCGAAAGTAATCTCATTAGCATCATTGTTATAAACAAATGCCACCTCTTGTGCTTTATGAGTTTGATTATCTATAATTTTCACTCCATTTTCCCATTGATTACCTTCAAATAGATAGTCTTGTCCTTGTTTAAGTTTTACATACCCTTGTTCAAACTCATCTTTTAAGAAAAATTTTTGTGATACTACGGGGTAAGCATATTCTATATTTTGTAATGGAATATAATTAGGAGCTGTACCTGTTGTAAATGTGCGTTCTTCAAGTTCTTTAGCTACTTGTCCGTTTTGGGTGATAGGTCTGAATATACCTCCTTCTTGTTTTTGGAAGCTAACTTCTACTTGCACTTTAAATTTCTTTTGAGGAGGTAAAATATCTTCAGGAATAAAATTAGCTCTATCTTTTAAGTGAGACCACTCTAATCTACCTTTAACTTGTTGATTTTTATCATCAAGGACATTAAATTTTTCAAGGACTACTCTATAAGTACTTTTTCCATTATCTTCTGGAATTTCAAAAGGTTCATTCACTTTCATTGAAAATGTAGCCTGAGGTACAGCAAATACATCTACATCATTACTGTTATTTTTAGGAGATACATCGGCGATGAGTTTCATTCCTTCAAAGGCACCAGCTGCTCCTCCAAAGTCACATTGTTCACCTATAGTTACTTTGAAATTGAATTTTCCTTTGATAAGTCCTCCTAATACATTCATTTCACCTCCTACATAACCTCGCAACCATACAGGATTAGGCAATTTAGCTTGCATTAATACAGCTGCTCCAGCTGAAATGATAGGGACTCTCATATTAACAAAAAGCAATTTTACACGCACTCCTAATTCACCTTGCAAATAGGCATAAGATTGTCCGTTAGCATACCAACCATCTATACCTACCTGTTCCCCTGTATTTCTACACGCTGCTTCTCCATAATTCTTAAGCATTATATCAAATCCAACACCTGCTTTGAAATTAGCATAGAAAATTAGGAATGATAAATCACCAGTATCTATACTTAAATCTGAACCAAAGGCAAAACCTCCTGCATTAGCTAAAGCATTTTCATCCCGCATATAATTGAGTTCCTGTGCTTCTACTCCTAAAATACTCGCTACATTGGCAGGAGGCGGTGGAGAAGCAGGTAATTTTGTACCTGTCATAAGATAAGAAGTCGTTCTAAGCGAAACACCTGCTACCCCCATTTTTATACCTATTCTATTATCAGGTGTACCAATGTGTAAATACCAATCATTAGGGTCTTTATGAAAAACAGCCCATCCTGCTCTACCTCCTTCACCTACACCTGATATGAACCCAGCATTGATATACACATCAAGAGTACCGTGCGTAGTTTGATTGGCTATATCAAACTGAATAGCTGTCTTGAATTGAATAGTAGCCTTATTATCAGCAGTAGTAGGTATTGCTTTTTCAGCAAGGGGTAAGAAGCGTTTTTCAAAACTACTGCGTTTTTCATTATTAGTTTCTAGACCTAAGAAGGCTGCTTTATTTTCTAAACTCTTTGATACTTTTGAAACTAAATTCTGTATGTTTTCCATTCCAGGAATATTAGCCAAAATATTTCCTTTTCCATAAATAGCAGAAAAATCTAATCCTCCATTTTTGTTGAATAACATTTCAAAAGCAGCTTCTCCATTGAAAGCCTTGTCTGAACCTATTGCAAAACTCACTAATGCTTTTAGTCCTAATCCTCCTTCTTGATAAGGTTCATACGTAAGTCCTGAGGGAGAAAATTCAGTAGGGGCAGCGAGTGCATTTCGTTTCATATTGTAATAAGCACCGCCTCCAAAGCCATTGATAAAATAGCCTGTTGAAATCTTAGCACTAGCATCAAAATACCAATATCTAAATTCTTTTAAATCAAAATTACGAATAAAAAGCAAAACTACAAAAAATAATATAATTAGCTCATACAAAGAGGATTATTTTTTTGACAGGAAGATAAGAGAAGACAGGGTCTTAGATGTTTTAGATAGGTTTTTTCAAAATTAGGTTTCTAAATCGTTACCTAGTACCTTGAAAAATATTTTTTATTAATAGGTTATATTTCAGTGTTTTACACCTTTTTTCATATTGTACAGTAACTTGATAAAAAGTACTTTAGCAAATTAAAAAATTAGAGTATGAAAAAAGTAAAACGCTCAACCTTTAAGGTATTGTTTTACCTTAAAAAGAATGCCCCAAAAAAGAACGGTAAGGTTGCTATTATGGGGCGTATTACCATTGACAATCAGGTAGCTCAGTTTAGTACCAAACTTGAAATCCTTCCACAGAAATGGGATTTGAAGTACGGAAGGGTAACAGGTAAAACAGAAGAAGCTACCCAACTTAATCGCAAGCTGGAAGAGATTCGCTCACGTATCATTACTCATTATGAGGAGTTGATGAAGTACGAGGGAGTGGTTACTGCTCAGAAGCTAAAAGCTACTTTTCTAGGCATAGGAGTAATGGAAGATTCCTTGCTAAAAGTCTATGAGAATTTCAAAGAAGGCTTTGCCTTGATGGTAGAAAAAGGTGTTAGAAGTTACAGCACTCTTAACAAATATGAGAATGTATATACTCATTTGAGCGAGTTTATCCAGTATAAATACCGCAGAAGTGATATTTCTTTCAAAGAGCTTACAGAAGACTTTATCAACGATTTTGATTTCTATCTTAGAGTTAATAAAAGTCTTACTCACAACACAATATGGGTTTATATGATGCCCCTTTGTAAAATGGTAGAAATAGCCATAGACAAAGGAATTATCTATCGCAATCCTTTTAAGAATTATATAAGTTCTATGGAGGAGAAAGATAGAGGCTATTTGCTTAGAGAGGAAGTAGAAACTCTTTTACAATATCACCCTAAGAGTGCTTCTGCTGAATTAGTACGAGACCTATTTGTTTTTAGTTGCTTTACAGGCTTCTCTTATATTGATATCAAACAACTTAAAAGAAGCCACTTACAATCGTTCTTTGACGGCAACAAATGGCTTATCAAACGCCGTCAGAAATCTGATGTGCCCTGTAATGTACG